>CAXTSK010000579.1:0-3673 GCA_964246655.1 uncultured Pyrinomonadaceae bacterium | reverse complement strand
GAGATCGCGGCGAAGGTGGACATGCCCGTGCCCAAGGTGCGCAGCGTCTTCAAGCTGGCGCAGCAGCCCATCTCGCTGGAGACGCCGATTGGTGAAGAAGAGGACTCGCACCTCGGCGACTTCATCGAGGACAAGTCGCGCGTGAGCCCGGCCGACTCGGTCGTCACGACCAACCTCCGGCAGGTGACGGACGCCGTGCTGGCGACTTTGAGCCCGCGCGAAGAGGTCGTCATCAAGCTCCGCTACGGGCTCGGGCCCGCGGGCGAGGAGCACACGCTCGAAGAGGTCGGCAAGAACTTCGACGTGACGCGCGAACGCATCCGCCAGATCGAGGCGAAGGCGCTGCGTAAGCTCCGCCACCCGTCGCGCGCGCGCCTGCTCAAGGCGTTCACCGACAGCTTGCAGTAAGCGGCACACTTAAACGACCGACAGAGGCTTGCTCACTTCCTCTACTTGAGGGGAAACGGGGCAAGCCTCTTAACCTTTGCGCGCGAACTTGACGGGGGAGTGATAAACGTACATCCTTCCCCGGTCGTCTCAATCAATCTTCAGGTCAACTCGGCAGGATGGAAGACAGGATCGACTCCATGTCGGCGTTCGAGCGCGTCAAGCTGGCGCGCCACCTCGACCGCCCGTACACCTTAGACTTCGTCGAACGTCTCTTTGAAGACTTCGTCGAGGTCAAGGGCGACCGGCGCTACGCCGAAGACCCGGCCATCGTCTGCGGCTTCGCGCGCTACCGCGGCGTGCCCGTCGCCGTCGTCGGACAGCAGAAGGGTCGGGACGCGAAGCAGCGTCGCTACCGCAACTTCGGCATGACGAAGCCTGAGGGCTACCGCAAGGCGCTGCGTTTGATGCAGCTCGCCGACAAGTTCGGCCGCCCCGTCGTCACCTTCATCGACACGCAGGGCGCCTACCCCGGCATCGACGCCGAGGAGCGCGGGCAAGCCGAGGCCATCGCACGCAACCTCTTCGAGATGTCGAGATTGAAGGTGCCGGTGGTCGGCGTCGTCATCGGCGAGGGCGGCTCCGGCGGCGCGCTCGCCATCGGCGTCGCCGACCAGGTCTTGATGTTGGAGAACGCCGTCTACTCCGTCATCACGCCCGAGGGCTGTGCCGCGATCCTGTTCAAGGACAGCGCGCAGGCGCCGCGCGCGGCCGAGTTTCTGCGCCTGACCGCGCCCGAACTCTACAAGGCCGGCATCGTTGACCTCGTCATCCCCGAGCCCGCGGGCGGCGCGCAGAACGACCACGACGAGGCGGCGCGGCTGCTCGACGCGGCGCTCTGGGAGAGCCTGCGGCAGACCTCCGCGCTCGCGCCGGCCGAGCGGCTCGCCAAACGTTACAAGAAGCTGCGCGCGCTCGGCAGGTGGGACACATTGAAGTAAATCGGGCCAGCGCCGCACTGTTTCCCATTTGCCGGGAATTCGTGGATAATTGAAGAAAATTAATAAAGGACTAAATAAAGAAGTGACTATAGCCGAGGTAGACAAACCGCAGGAGTCCGATTTCGAGTTGGCGAAAAAAGCCGCCGGGGGCGACGGGAAGGCGTTCGAGGAGCTATACCGCCGACACTACCGCCGCGTCTTTGCCCTGACCCTGCGCATGATGGGCAACCCGACCGAAGCCGAGGACATGACGCAGGACGTTTTCCTACAACTCTATAACAAGATAGGGATGTTCCGCGGCGAGTCGGCCTTCACCACCTGGCTCCACCGCATGACGGTCAACCAGGTCTTGATGCACTTCCGCAAGAAGAGCACGCGCTCCGAACTCCTCACCGACGAGGGCGAGACCCCGATTCAGATCGTCAAGGGGACTGAGAACCCGGGCACGATGCCCGTCATCGACCGCATCTCTCTGGAGAAGGCTTTGCAGCAACTCCCGCCCGGCTACCGCACCGTCTTCGTCCTGCACGACGTGGAGGGTTACGAGCACTACGAGATTTCCGGGATGCTCGGCATCGCCGAAGGCACCTCGAAATCGCAATTACACAAGGCGAGGCTCAAGCTGAGGCAATTAATCCGGGAGCAAGCGGCATCTAAATAATCTTCCGGGGCACACCCGGGAGGCCGGCACACTACTCCACCCCAAAGGAACGGCCAATGGACTGCGCCAGAAGTATCGAACTGCTTAGCGACTACGACGCCGGTCTGCTCGGCGCCGACGACAAGCTCCTGGTGATTACTCACCTGAGCACCTGCGCCGACTGCGACGGCGTCTTCCAAGACTTGAAGCTCATCGTCCAGACCGCCCTCTCCATGCGCAACGAGAACGGCATCGCCTACCCGGACGAGGAAGTCCTCTGGCAACGCCTGAGCGCCAACCGCATCGTCCACTGAGACGGCCTGCCTTGAGAGCCGCCGCGGGCGCACGGGACTTCAACCCCCGGCGCCCGCCGCGAGCATTTCCCTTGCTTCACTTAAAGCTTTCTGCTCGCCCTTGAAGGCGAGCATCCCTGCGGCCTCTTCCGCATCGACCCAGCGCGCCTCGTTCACCTCGTCGTCGTGCCCCGACACGTCGCCCGAGACGTATCGCATCAGGTAGAAGTGCACGAACTTGTGGAAGCGCACACGCCGCGCGCCGCCCTTCGAGAAGTACCAGTATTCGACCCTTTCAAGCTCCGCTTCGACCGCGCAAGTAAGTCCCGTCTCCTCCGCGACCTCGCGCAGCGCGGCCTCCAACGGCGTTTCGCCGCGCCCGACCAGGCCCTTCGGCAACTGCCAGCGCGCGGGCTCGCCGACCGAAATCAACGCCACCTCGGTTTCCTTGCCGCGCCGTCGGTAGACGACGCCGCCCGCGGAGACCTGCTCCTTCGTCTCGAAAGTGCTCATGATTGATGAAGAGCTTAAGGCAGAAACACGAAGGCGCGAAGTGCAGGGGAGGGAAACTCCCTTGCTCCTCCGCGCCCGCGTGGCTTGAGGGGTGAGGTGAAAGCCGAAATCTTCAGGCCGCCTTGCGGCGCGGCACGCGTGCGGCCGAGGGCTTCAGGCCGAGCCGCTCGCGCAGCCCCGGGCAGGCATCCAACTCCGCCGCCGGGATGCAGCGGACGCAGACCCACTTGCCGTCCGAGTTACGCATGTGCAGCGTCTCGGACGCCGTGCGGCAGGCTTCGCACTTGAAAGTCTTGCTGCTCATCTTCACTTCCGTCTCCTGAAATCTTTACGCGACGCGCGACATCTGGCGCCGCGGGTCGTACTCGAACTTGAGGTATTGCCGCGCGATGAACTTGAGCACCGCCGCGACGTGCTTGCACTCGTAGCCGGGCTCGGCGTTGCCGCGGAAGATGAAGTCGGCGCAGGTGCAGGCGAGCGCGCGCGTGTCGGGGTCGCGGAAGAGGTGATAGCCGCGCTCGACGCCCGACTCCGACTGCGCGATCCAGCCGTAGGGCTCGGCCTCGAAGACCTTGACCCTCGCGGCGCGCGCCGAGCGCTGCTCGGCCGGCGTGAACTGCTCGACCTTCGCGCCCCGCTTTTTCTCCGTCGTTTTCATGGGAATGATTGTAGCACAAAATCGGCGAGAATGAAACGTTGTTTCGTGCATGAAACAAAATAATTTTAGGGATGAAGAGAGAACTGTCCGGCCCGCGTCCCGCTTGACCATTGTCGGAGCGGTTCTCTAGGATGAGTGGAATATGAGTAATGAGTTGAGGGGAGCGGGGGTAGCCGAGCCG
>CAXTSK010000578.1:0-3685 GCA_964246655.1 uncultured Pyrinomonadaceae bacterium | reverse complement strand
AGCATCTGCGCGCGGAAAAGCTCCGCGTCGGCGGCGGAGGCGGGGCCGGCGGCGGGCGCCCGTACTCGCGCGCGTCGCGCCCCGCATCGCGCGGGCCGGAGTAGTATTCGTCGCGGTAGAAGGCGCCGCGGCCGTAGGGCCTATCGTCCTGGTCGCCGCGCACGCCCCAGGGGCGCCCGCCGCGCGGCACGTCGCGTTCGTCGTACTCGTACCTCGGTCGGGGCGGCGGCCCGAAACCCGGCCCCCCGCGCTCGCGCCGCGGGCGCGGCTCGCCCTCGTAAAAGTCGTCGTCCCAGTCTCCGCGGTGTCTCGACATCGAAGCCTCCCACGCAACCCCCGACGGCGACGAACGGCCCGAGGCCGCGCACGTCTGCGCGGGCCGGGGTCACGTCGAATCTGCGTCGAGGGGAACTTGAGGCCGATTATACTCGCTTCGTTCGAGATTGCCAGTAAGACAGTAAGCGGTAAGCAGTGAGCAGTCGCTCCGCGTGATGGACATTGAAAGGTTAAGCGGAGAGTTCGATACTGTGCTTTCAACTGCTTACTGCTTACCGCTTACTACTCACTGCCTCGTCTCGACCTCCGCGACCAACTGCACCTGGACGCGGATTTCGAGGGAGCCGGGTTCGACGGGCGTGGCCGCTTGTGCCGTGCCCGCCGAACGTCCGAACTCGGCGGCGTAGACAGGGACGGGCGGGCGGAAGGCGCCGGCCTCCTGCACCTCGACGACGCGGACGACGCTGCCGCCGAGCGTCGTGGCGACCGTGCGCGCCTTCGAGAGCGCCTCGCGCGTGGCCTCGGCGAGTGCGCGCTGGCGCGGCTGCGCGTCGTTGGTTAAGAGGAACGAGAGGCCCTCGACGCTGTTGGTGCCGGCGCGCGAGCCGGCGTCGATGACCGCGCCGGTCTGCTTCACGTCGCCGAGCGTGACGTTGACGGAGTTGCGCGCGATGTAACTGGTGATCGAAGGCGGTGCGCCCTCCTTGTAGACGTACTGCGGCTGTAGGCTGTAGCCGCTCGTCTTGACCTCCTTCACGCCCGCCGCCGCGCGGACGGCGCGCAAGACCGCTTCGGTGCGCGAAGCGTTCTCGGCCTGCGCTTCGGAGGCGCTCGCGTTCTGCGTGACGACGGACAGCGTGACGACGACCGTGTCGGGCTGGGCCTGCACGGACGCCTCGCCCGTGACGGCGACGCGCACGCTCGTACGCGCGCCCGTGCCCGCGACGGCCTGGCCGCCCTCGTTCTGCGAAGCATTACTCTGCGAGTCTTCGCTTCGTGGGCCTTCCTTTCGTGAACTGTTGCGTGCGCGCATCGTGCGCGCCTGGAACGGGACGCCCTCCATGTGGATCGACATCACGTCGTCGCGCACACGCCCCGTCGCCTCGACCGACGCGCCCTCGCGGAACCAGGGCTGGCGCCGGAACTCGTTCGCGTTCAGCAGGAGATACTTCCCGTAGCTGGCGACGACGAGCCACCCGCCCGCCTCGACCGTCGGCGTGAGCCTCCCCACGACCGTCAACTCCTTCGTCTCCTGCGCCGCCCGCGCGCCCTGCGCCGCGAACAACAGCACGAGCGCGACGGACGCCGCGCGAACAATTAACAGACCTCTACGCATGACTGCCGTGCCCCTTTCTGCGGTTAAGATTTTTCCCGGGGTGATGATTCTATAACCATAGCCCGGTCAGAATCACCCACGGTAGCGGGTGGCCCTGACCTGAGTAACGTGGGGGCGTGCGAAATGGCGGGTCGTTTTGTTACGATGCGGGAAAGTTATGCAGCCGCCGGAAAGAAGATTCGCGAACCCCAAAAACCCTCTGCGCGAGGGCAAGCTCGTCACGGTCGGGCGCGTCGAGGACGTGCCCGAGGGGCGCGGCGCCACGGTCGAGCTGCACGGCGGCAAGGAGCTGGCGCTCTACCACATCGACGGCCGCTTCCACGCCATCGAGAACTTCTGCCCGCACAAGGGAGCGCCGCTCGCCGACGGCCAACTCACGGGCCACGCGGTCGAATGCGACTGGCACGGCTGGCGCTTCGACGTGCGCTCCGGCGCCTGCCTCAACCGCCCTTCCGAACCCGTCGAGACCTACGAGGTCGTCATCGAAGACGGGTGGATCAAGATAAGAATTTAAGAGCAGTAGGCAGATGGCAGATGGCAGTAGGGCTTGAAGCAAAGAAACCTCGACGAAACGTGGGCGGCGAATGATGGAACTCGCCGCCCGCGTTTCGTCGGGGCTTGACCCTGTAAAGACATCCGCCTTCAACTGCCTACTGCCATCGGCCTGCTGCCTACTGCTCTCCTCACTGTCCGAAGCGGTTCTGGTATTCGAGTGATTCGAGGAACGCCTTGACCATCTCGGCCTGGATGTAGTTCCCGTTGAACTCGTTCAGCTTACCCAACCAGAACTGATAGCCGGTGTCGTCAGTGTTGGGCGCGTCCGTCGGGTTGCGGCGCAGGTAGCCGTGATACTGCAACAGCACGAACGCCGTGTTTAACTCGGCGTTCCTGACGGAGGCCGAATCCGCCGCCTTGCGCAGCGCGGCCGCGCGGCCCGAAGCGCCGCCGCCGGCCGCGTTGTAGGCGTCGATTGCCTCCTGCCGTTCCGTCTCGGTCGGCGTCGCGCCCGCCGAGACGTAGAGCGCGTCAACGAACGTGTCGGCCGTCGTCTGTGGGAAGCGCGCGGCGAAGTTCGCGTCCGCGACGACCTGCGCGGTGTACGCCTGCTTGTTCGCTTCGAGCACGTCCGCGGAACCGGGCTGGCCGACGACGACGCCCTCGCCGATCTGCCGCTGGTCTCGGCTCAACTCCCTGTAAGTGACCCTCGTCGCGGCGTTGTTCGAGCGGCGCCCGAAGGCGACGCGCTGGACGCGGATGGCGAAGAAGCCCGTCTCCTGGAACTCGATGGAGAGGAAGAAGGCGGCCGAGACGTTGATGCGGCAGACGAGCGGGTCGGGGTTGCCGCAGTTCGTCATCTGGTCTATCCAGAAGGCGAGGCCGCCCGCGTCGGGGACGCGGTTCAGGAAGTCGGCGTAGTGCTGGCGGACGAAGAAGTCCGCGTCGATGGAGCCCGCCTTGACCGGGCTCGGGCTGTTGACCGAGTCGTTGTCGGCGATGGTCACGGGCGCGGTGTTCGGCGAGCCGAGGGTCGCGCCCGTCGGGTTGCTCAGGGTGACGTTGAAGTTCTCGGCGTCGTCGTCGTAGCGGTCGTCGGTGATGAGCACGCTGAAGCTCTTGCTCGTCTCGCCCGCGGCGAAGCGCAGGCGGCCGCGCGCGGTCGTGTAGTCTCTGCGCTCGGAGGCCGTGGCGTCCGTCGTGGCGTAGTCCACGGTCGCCGCGCCGGTCGTGTCGCCCGTGCGCGTGACCGTGACGGTCACGGAGTTCAGCCCCTCGGCGGTGGCGAAGTTGACGGCCGAGAACTGGAGCGTCGAGGCGCCCGCACCCGCGCCCGAGAGCGACAGCGTGTACGCGCCCGCGCCCCCCGGGTTGAACGCGTTGGCGAGGATGTAGTACGTCCCCGTCGAGGGCAGCGTGAAGAAGCCGCTCCCTGAAGGGATGCGCGAGTTCGTGTTGCCGCCGCCGTCGTCGTCCGAGGCGAAGATTTGCCCGTCCACGTCGGTGAGGTAGAGGAATTTTTATAAGGATTTGGAGTACATCGAGATCTACACCTGCTGCCCCGCCGTGCCGCTGAAC
>CAXTSK010000577.1:0-3691 GCA_964246655.1 uncultured Pyrinomonadaceae bacterium | reverse complement strand
AAACTCCAACCCGGGCTCGACCACGTAACAGGGGAGCGCGAAGTCTAACCCGCGCAGCTTCACCGCGTCCTTCGCCGTTGTCAAAAGCGCCCGCGCGCCCCGCCCGGCCGCCTCGCGCGAGACGGCCTCGGCGTCCGCCCGCGTGTACGCGTGATGGTCTTCGAAGGCGCGCGTGTAACAGACTTCCGACCCGTCACGCCGCACGTGCTCGAAGAACGCCCGCGGGTTGCCGACCGCGCAGAACGCCCCGACCCTCACACTTTCAAGTTTGACCCCCGCGACGCGCGCGCCCTCCTCCGTCAGCGGGCTCAGCCCGAGCGTCCGCACGCGCGACGTGAAGACCGCGGAGCGTCCTCCGCTCACACGCGAGACCTCCGCGCGCAGCTCTTCAATGTCTGCGGCCAGCTCGGCGCGCGTGATGACGACGCAGTCCGCGCGCGCGAGCCCCGATACGGGCTCGCGCAGCCGTCCGCGTGGAAGCAGATGCCCGCCGCCCCACGGCGCTGTCGCGTCCAGAGTCACGATGTCCAGGTCGCGCGCGATCCGCAGGTGCTGAAAGCCGTCGTCCAAAACGAAGACCTCCGCCGCCAACTCCTCCCGCGCCCAGCGCGCCGCCCTCACGCGGTCGCGGTCGCAGACGACCGAAGCCGCGCCCAACAACCTCTCCGCCAGAAGCCTCGGCTCGTCCCCGCACTCGGCGACTTCGGCCAGCACGCGCGCGCCGTCGGACGCGACCACCCGCCGGCTCTCATCCGCGCGCCCGTAACCGCGCGTCAGCACGCACGCCCTCAACCCCTCGCGCGCCAGCGCCCGCGCCGCCCACTCGACCAGCGGCGTCTTACCAGTCCCGCCGGCCGTCAGATTCCCCACGCTCACGACGGGCGCGCCCACCCGCTCGCTCTTCAAAAATCCCGAGCGGTACAGGCGCAGACGCGCACGCGCCACAGCGCCGTAGACGATTCCGAGCGGTGCCAGTGCGAGCGACATCAGGCGGAGGTCAGAGATTGGAGGTCAGCGTTGTCTCTTTCACCAACCTCTGGCCTCTTTCCCAGGAGCGGGGCGAGCAACTCGACGGTGCGCGCGGTGGCGCCGCGATTCTCTTCGAGGACGGCGCGCGCGCGCTCGCCCGTACGGCGGCGTTTGACCTCGTCGTCCAGCAGCTCTCGAAGAGCGCGTGCGAGTTCGCGCGCGCCGTCTTCATGATTCTGCGTCTCGGACAGTTGGACGAGGGCGTCGCGTTCGAGGAGCGCGGCGACGATTGCTTTGAAGTTCGAGGTGTGCGGGCCCGTGACGACGGCGCGCGCGTCGAGCGCGGGCTCAAGGACGTTGTGGCCGCCGACGGGCGCGACGCTCCCGCCGACGAAGACCACCTCCGCGAGTGCGTAGACCGCGCGCAACTCGCCGATGCTGTCGAGCAGGATTACGTCACAATCTTTGTCCGACTCGCGCGCTTCGTCCGTGCGCCGCGCCCAACTGAGCCCCGACGCCTCGATCGACGACGCGACCTCGCCGAAGCGCTCCGGGTGGCGCGGCGCGACGAGCAAGCGCGGCCGCCGTGGCCCGGAGTCTAAGAGGTTGAAGGCTTCGAGGACGACGCACTCCTCGGGCGCGTGAGTGCTGGCGGCGATGACGAGCGGGCGGTCACTACCTATGCGGAAGCGCCGGCGCAACTCTTCCGTGAGCGGGCGCGCGGCCGTCTCCTCGATGTCGAACTTGACGTTGCCCGTGACGCACGCCCGCTCCGGCGCGAGGCCGAGCGCGACGAGGCGCGCGGCGTCCGCGGAGGTCTGCACGGCCGCGAGCGAGAGGTCGGCGAGCACGCGCCGGATGAAGGGGCGGATTGCTCGGTAGCGTCCGAAAGACTTCTCAGAGATGCGGCCGTTGACGAGCGCCACGGAGACGCCGCGTCGCCCGCACTCGCGGAAGAAGCGCGGCCAAAGCTCCGTCTCCATCAGGAGCACGACCGAAGGGTTCACCGCGCGCAGCGCGCGCCGCACGCTCCACGCCCAGTCGAAAGGGAAGTAGAAGACGAGCGCGGCCTGACCCTTAAACGCCTCGCGCGCGACGCGCTGTCCCGTCAGCGTCGTCGTCGAGACGACAAGCGCGTGGCCCGTGTACTCCTCCAACAGCGCACGTGCCAGCGGCCGCGCCGCCTGTGCCTCGCCCACCGACACGCAGTGGAGCCACACCACGGGTCGCCCGCCCGCGTCGAACCGCAGCAGAGAGCCCGCGCGCTCGCCCAACCCCGCCGCGTACTTCCCGTGCCGCACCGCGTCCAAAAGAAACCTCGGCAGCAGCGCTAAGACGCCGATGCCGAGGAGGATGCTGTACAGAAGATACATAAGTGATGAGGACTGAGTACTGAGGACTGAGTGAAGGCAAGTCGCCTCTTCACTCAGTCCTCAGCACTCAGCACTCAGTACTTTTATTTAGCCCGCTCCATGTAGCGCCCTTCGACGGGATCGACGCGGATGCGGTCGCCTTCGTTGACGAAGGGCGGGACGGAGATGGTGACGCCGTTCTCAAGCTTCGCGGGCTTGTTGACGTTCGAGACGGTCGCGCCTTTCATCGTCGGCTCGGTCGAGACCACGGTCAGCTCGATGGAGGCCGGGAGGTCGATGCCGATGGGCGAGCCCTCGTAATACTCGGCCTGAATCCTCATGCCGGGGAGGAGCCACTGCGCCATGTCGCCGAGGTCTTCGTCGGAGAGCGCCGTCTGCTCGTAGTTCTCCGTGTTCATGAAGTGGTAGTGCGAGCCGTCGGCGTACATGAACTCCATCTCGTGCTGTTCCATCGCGGCGCGCTCGACGGTGTCGGCGGAGCGGAAGCGGTGCTCGAACGAGGAGCCCGTGCGCAGGTCGCGCAGCTTCGTCTGCATCATCGCGCGCAGGTTGCCGGGCGTGTGGTGGCGCGCTTCAATGACCTTACAGGGCTTGCCCTCGAAGACGATGACCATGCCCTTCCGGATTTGGGTCGCGGATATTGCCATAAAAATCTGACTCCGAAGCGTTTGGGATTTCGACGTGTCTGTCCCGAAAGTCGGCGCGAGTCCCACAGAGGACTCCGCGCGGCCTTTCGCAAACCCCGTAGTCTAGCTACGGCCTCGCCCCTTTGTCCAGCGGGCAAGACTTAGACGAGCGTGCCCTCGGAGTCGGCCGCGTCGGGCGCGTCGAGTTTGAAGTAGACGCGGAGCGTGACCTGGTATTCGAGCCGCCCCGATTGGAGGCCGCCGCGCATCTCCTCGACGACGAACCAGGAGAGTTCGCGCAAGGTCTGGCGCGCGCGCTTGACCGCGACCTCGATGGCGTGGCTGAAGCTCTGTTCGGAGGTGCCGACGATCTCGACCCCCTTGAAAACCTTCTCGCTCATGCGAAGAGTCCTCCGGTGTGTCTGAAGATTTGAAATTTGAAATTTCAAATCTGAAATTGTTTGGGTTGAAAGCAGGGCGGACGCTAGCACGCGGGTCGGTGCGAGTCAAGAAATCCGTAGGCGCGGACGGACGTGAGAAATTTTGGACGGCTTAAAACCTTAGGGCGGGCGGGAGACATAAGAGACAACGGAGGGAGTGTTGTCGTCTTCTATCGCCCGCCCGCCCTTCCGGAGGAGCCCACCTTCCTGAGCGTGTAAACGACGGTCGGGCGGGAAAGTTCGGATAAAAAATTAGGCGGCGCGGGCGCGCAGCGTGCGGCGC
>CAXTSK010000576.1:887-3695 GCA_964246655.1 uncultured Pyrinomonadaceae bacterium | reverse complement strand
CGCTCGCTCTTCGGCCTCGCCGAGAGCCTTAAGGCGCAGCGCAAGACGCGCGCGGCCGCCGACGCCCGCCGCCTGTTCGCCGCGGCGTGGAAGGGCGCCGACACGCGCCTGACCCTCGCGGACTTATAGAATGGGAGAAACAGTTAACCACAGAGACACAGAGACACAGCTTTGTCTTTAACTGTGTCTCTGTGGTTAATTCCCTCTTTCATAAACATGCTCGATGAGAGGCGATAAACATGAAACGCTGGCTCCTCCTCCTTTTAATCGTCGCGGCGGCGGTGGCTTTCGTCGTCGTCCCCGTCTTTCTCATCCAGCCGTTCCGGCCGCAGACCGAGACGGGTCTCGCGGTCGGCTACGAGGTGCGGCGGTTCGCGCCGTGGGCGACGGTGGCGCTCGCGCTCGTCGCGCTCGTGCTCGTCGCGCGGATGTGGCGCGCGTCGAGGCGCTGGTGGGCGAAGGCACTGATGGTGCTGCTGCTCCTGCCCGTCGGCGCGACCGTCTGGGCGTCGCGGAAGAACGTCTACGACGAGGTGATGTTCAAACCGCTCGCGGCGCCCGCGTATGCGCGCGCGGGCGAGGTTGACTACGTCAGCGACGAGGACATGGTGCTCGCCGTCGAGCGCGGGGGCGAGCGCGTCGCGTACCCCGTGCGCTTGATGGCCTACCACCATCTCGTCGGCGACACGGTGGGAGGCGTGCCGCTCGTCTCCACCTATTGAACGCTCTGTCACACCGGTCTGGTGTGGGAGACGACTGTGGACGGGCGGGTGCTCCACTTCCGGCTGTGGGGCATCAACAACCAGAACTTCATCATGCGCGACGAGGAGACCGGCTCCTGGTGGCAGCAGGTCTCGGGCGAGTGCATCTTCGGCGAGTTGAAGGGCCGCAAGCTCAAGCTCTTCGACCACGACGAGTTGACCTTCGCGACGTGGAAGCGCGAGGGGGCGACGGGCCGCGTGCTGCGTCCCGACCCGAAGCAGGCGGCCTCCAACCACTACGCGCCCGCCGACTGGGAGAAGCGGATGGAGCGCGTGCCGGTGGCGACGACGCTCGCCGACCCGAACGAACGGCTTCCCGCGCGCACGCTCGTCGTCGGCGTCGAGGCGGGCGGCGCCGCAAAGGCGTACCCCCTGGACGCGCTCGCGAAACAGAACCCCGTGCTCGACCGCGTCGGCGACGCGCCCGTCCTCGTCCTGCTCGCAGAGGACGGCAAGAGCGTCCGCGTCTTCGACCGCAGGCTCGACGGCCGTACGCTCGAATTCTTCCAACGCCCCGACTCGCGCGAACTCGTGGACGCGGAGACCGGCAGCGTCTGGGACTTCTCCGGCGCCGCCACCTCGGGCGCGCTCGCGGGCAAGCGGCTCGCGCGCATCCAGCCCGTCAAAGACTACTGGTTCGACTGGAAGAAGTACCACCCCGACACGGGCGTCTACCTCCTCGGAGATCGTTAGGCGAAGGAAAAATTAACAGGGATGGACAGGATGAGCAGGATTGAAGTTTTATTTCATATCCTGTCCATCCTGTCCATCCCTGTTAATTTCATCCACCGCAACACGGCCCGGTTGCCTTACTAGCCAACTCTCTGCCGATGGCTTAAACTCGGCTGACACCGAAAAGCTCATGCACGTCACGAAGGTCGAACTAGAGAACATAAAGTCTTACGGCGTGGGCGTCCCTCCCTTCGTCTTCGAGCGCGGGACGACCGCCATCGTCGGCCCCAACGGCGCGGGCAAGACCACCATCCTCGAAGCCATCGCGTGGGCGCTCTTCGACGTGCTCGACTACAGCAAGGAGGACTTCCTCCGCCGCGGCGCGAAGAAGGGCTCGGTGCGCGTCACCTTCCAGAGCGACCTCGACGAGCGCCGCTACACCATCTACCGCGACACAGGCTCCGGCTACTACGTCTACGACCCCGAGCTGAAGTTCAAGCTCCAGCAGGGCAAGGCCGACGTGCGCAAGTGGCTTGACCAGCACCTCGGCGTCGAGCCGGGCACAGACCTGCGCGCTCTCTTCCGCTCGGCCATCGGCGTCCCCCAAGGACTCTTCACCACCGACTTCCTTCAGAGTCCCACGGATCGCAAGAAGTCTTTCGACCGCCTTCTCAAGGTGGAGGAATATCGTGAGAGCGCTGAGGCGCTAGTAGGGACAGTCAACCTTATCAGAGACCGAATCGCCGACGCGCGCGTTCGCATCGGTGCCGCCGAAGGACAGCTCGCCCGTTACGAGACAGCGGTTGAAGAACGAAGAACGGCGCGCACTAGAGTCGAAGAGCTGACCGCATCACTCTCATCCTTCCGGCGCGAGACCGAAGAGCGCGAGCGCTCAGTCTCCGCACTGGACGAAGCCGAGCGGCGCATCAACGAGTCGCGCGCCGTCGCCGACCGGCTCGAAGTCGAGCGCGATTCGGCCGCGCGCCGTCTCAAGGATTTGCAAAGCGGGCTCGAAGCAGCGCGCCGCGCCGCCGAGCGCCAGCGCGCGACCGAAGCGGATTCGCGCACGCACCTCGAAGCGCTCGAACGCCTCCGCGGCCTCGAAGCCGAGCGCGCCGAGCGCGACCGTTTGCGCGCCGAAGCCTCCGACGCCGCGCGCCTGACCGCCTCAGCCGAGTCCGACGTGCGCCGACTCGACGACGCGCTCCGCCGCGCGCGCGAGTCGGCAGCCGCGCTCGCCGAGATCGAGAAGGACGTGACCGCGCAGGGCGAGTTCGAGCGCGAGCGCGAACGCCTCCGCGACCTGCTCGCGCAAGCGCGAGCCGCCGCCGAACGGCTCGCGCACCTCGACCGCGAATTGGCCGCCCTGCGCCAG
>CAXTSK010000576.1:0-831 GCA_964246655.1 uncultured Pyrinomonadaceae bacterium | reverse complement strand
GCTTTCAAAGCGCGTGCGCGCGGCCGAAGGCTTCGCCGGGGCGCAGGAGCGCGCCGACAAGCTTGAGAGCGAACGGCTCGGCGTCGAGACGCGTCTGAGCCGGCTCGAACAAGACCTCACGTCGCACAAGCACCTGACGGCGCAACGGCGCGAGGCGGCGCGCGAGGCCGAGCGCCTGCGCCGCAGCGTCACCGCGCTCGAACGCGAAGCGCGCGAGTTCGAGCAGGCGGCCGCGGCCGCCGCGCGACTCGGCGAGTTGGAGGAACGCGAGCGCGAATTGAACGGCCGACTCTACGACCTCCGCGCGCTCGTCAAGCGCGACGAGAAGGCGAGCGAGCGCATCGGCGGAGGCATCCTCTGTCCCATCCTCGACCAGCCGTGTAAGAACCTCGCCGAACAGGGTCGCACCTTCGACGAATACCTCGGCGAACAGCTCAAGCAGAACCGCGCGCGTCTCTCCAAGGTCGAGCGCGAGGCCGCCGCGCTCGCGCTCGAAGTCCGCGCCGCGCGTGACGCGGAGAAGGCCGCCGCGCGCACCGAGACGACTCGCACGCGACTCGCGCACGAGCGCGAGCTGTTCGCGGAACGCGAGTCCGCGCTGGCGCGCACCGACGCCGAGCTGGAAAAACTCTCCGGCGCAAGCGAGGCGCTGCGCGACGACTTGCAGGCGGAGATGCTCGGCATCGGCGGCATGCTCATCAACGCCCGCGAGGAGGCCCTGCGCTACGCGGAGCTTGAGCCGCTGCGCGCGCGGCTCGCCGAGATAGAAGAGGAGGGCAAGGCCAAGCGCGAGGAGCGCGAGCAGGTCGCCGCCGCCGCGAGCGCCGAGAC
>CAXTSK010000575.1:0-3698 GCA_964246655.1 uncultured Pyrinomonadaceae bacterium | reverse complement strand
GAGCAGGACGAAGACCTCTTCTCACTCGCCCGCGGAAGCGGGCGGCACGCCGCCGGCCACCCTGGTGGAGTTGCTGCGCCGCAGGGCGCTCCGACAGCCGGACAGGCTGGCCTACACCTTCCTGCCCGACGGCGAGAACGAGGAGGTCAGTTTCACCTACGCCGACCTCGATCATCGCGCGCGCGCCATCGGCGCGACGCTGCGCGCGGCGGGCGCCGCGGGCGAACGCGTGCTGCTGCTCTACCCGCCGGGGCTCGAATACATCGCCGCCTTCTTCGGCTGCTTCTACGCGGGCGCAGTCGCCGTCCCGGCCTACCCGCCGCGGCTCAACCGCAGCGTCTTCCGCCTGCGCGCCATCGTGGCCGACGCGCAGGCGAGCATGGCGCTGACCGTCTCGCCCGTGCTCTCCAAGGTGAGGCCGCTGCTGGCCGAGTACGAAGACCTCGCCGCGCTGCGCTGGCTGACGACCGACGAGATCACGCTCGACGCGGCCGCAGACTGGCGCGACCCCGGCGAGACCTCCGCCGAGAGCCTGGCCTTCCTCCAGTACACCTCCGGCTCGACGGGCACGCCCAAGGGCGTGATGCTCAGCCACCGCAACCTCCTGCACAACTCCGCGCTGCTCAACCACGCCTTCGGCTACGACTCCGACAGCCATTGCGTGACGTGGCTGCCCATCTACCACGACATGGGACTCATCGGCGGGGTGCTCCAACCCCTGCACGGCGGGTTCCCCTGCACGATGATGGCCCCGGTCACCTTCCTCCAGCGCCCGCTGCGCTGGCTGAAGGCCATCTCGCGCTACCGCGGGACGATCAGCGGCGGCCCGAACTTCGCCTACGACCTTTGCATACATAAGAGCAGCCCCGAGCAGCGGCAGGAACTCGACCTGAGCAGTTGGAGGGTGGCCTTCAACGGCGCGGAGCCCGTCCGCCACGAGACGCTGAAGAGATTCGCCGAGAGCTTCGCGCCGGCCGGCTTCGGCCTTGAGTCCTTCTACCCCTGCTATGGCTTGGCCGAGGCGACGCTCATCGTCTCCGGCGGCCGCAGGCACAGCCTGCCCTTGGTGCACCACGTGCGGGCCGCGGCGCTTGAGCAGAACCAGTTGATCGAGGCCGCGGAGGGCGAACGCGACGCCCGCGCGCTGCCGAGTTGCGGCCTGACGCTGCCGACGCAGAAGATCGGCGTCGTCAACCCGAGGTCTTTGACGGAGTGCCCGCCGGATCAGGTCGGCGAGATTTGGGTCTCGGGGCCGAGCGTCGCGCGCGGCTACTGGAACCGCCCCGAGGAGACCGAGCAAACCTTCAACGCCCATCTGGCCTGCTCGGGCGAAGGCCCCTTCCTGCGCACGGGCGACCTCGGCCTCCTGCACGAGGGCGAGTTGTTCGTCACCGGCCGCATTAAAGACCTCGTCATCATCCGCGGCCGCAACCACTACCCGCAGGACATCGAGCAGCTCGTCGAGCGATGCCACCCGTCCCTGCGCGCACGCGGCGGCGCGGCCTTCTCGGTCGAGCGCGACGGCGAGGAGCGCCTCGTCATCGTCCAGGAGGTGGACACGCGCGGCGGCCCCGACCTCGACGCGATCATCTCGGCCATCCGCCTCGCCGTCTCCGAGCACTACGAGGTGCACGCCTACGCCGTCGTGCTCGTCAAGCCGAACACGGTGCCGAAGACTTCCAGCGGCAAGATTCAGCGGCTGGGGTGCCGCCTGGCCTACACCCGGCGGAGCCTGTCGGCCGGCATGCCCCGGGGCGCCGAACAGGCCGCGGTGTCGGCCGCGGCCGACGGCCTTTCGCGCGAACTGCTGCTCTCGGTCGCGCCCGAAGCGCGCCAGGGGTTCCTTGAGTCGTACCTGCAAGAGCGCGTGGCGCTGGCCCTCGGCCTCACCGCCAGCCCGCTCGACCCGCAGCAGTCGCTCAGCGCACTCGGGCTCGACTCCCTGATGGCGATAGAGCTTAAGAACAACATTGAGACCAGGCTGGGCGTCACGGTGCCCATCACGAGTCTGCTCCAGGGTGCCAGCGTCGCGGGGCTCGCCGCGCAGGCGTTGGCGCTGCTTGAGGAAGAACCCTCGCCGCGTGACGGCGGGGCCGCCGGACACACTTGCCCTGCGACGGCACAGTCACACCAAAGCACGCCTCAGGCCGGCGACGCCGCCGGGGCGCCCGCGCAATCCCCCCTGCCACACGGCACGCAGGCCATGTGGTTCATGCATCAGTTGTCGCCGGAGAGCACCGCCTACCACATCACGAGGGCCGTGCGCATCCGCGAGGAGCTCGATGTCACCCTCCTGCGGCGTGTCTTTCAGCGTCTGGTGGAACGCCACCCCTCGCTGCGCGCCACCTTCCATCTCTCGCAGGGCAAGCCCGTCCAGCGCATACAAGCGCACGCTCAAGTCTCCTTCCAGGAGGAGGACGCTTCGCGCTTCGACGAGGCGCAGTTCAACCGGCGACTCGACGAAGAGGCGCAGCACCCCTTCGACCTCGAAGCCGGCCCCCTCTTCCGCCTGCACCTCTTCACGCGCTCGGCGGCCGAGCACGTGCTCCTCATCTCGGTGCACCACATCGTAGCCGACCTCTGGTCGCTGGCCGTGCTCATCCATGAGATGGGCGCGCTCTACGCGGCGGAGAAGGCCGGCCTCCCGGCACGACTCGACCCGCTCGAAGTACACCCCGAAGACTACACGCGCCGGCAGGCAGAGATGCTCGACAGCCCCGAAGGTGAGCGCCTCTGGGCCTACTGGCAGAAGCAGTTGGCCGGCGAGTTGCCGGCCCTGAACCTGCCCACGGATCGTCCGCGCCCGACGGTGCAGACGTACCGCGGCGACTCCGTCTCCTGCCGCCTGAGCACGGAGTTGAGCGGGCGGCTGAAGTCGCTCGGGCGTGAGCGTGGCGCGACGCTCTACGTCACGCTGCTGGCTGCCTTCCAAGCTCTACTCCACCGCTACACCGGGCAGGAAGAGATCCTCGTGGGCTCGCCCACGACCGGCCGCAACCGCGCCGCGTGGGCGGGGCTCGTCGCCTACCTCGTGAATCCGCTCGTCCTGCGCGCGAGGTTCGCCGGCGGCCTGACGTTCGAGGAGTTCCTTGAGCAGGTTCGGCAGACGGTCTTGAACGCCTTCGACCATCAGGACTACCCCTTCCCTCTCCTGGTTGACCGCCTGCAACCCGAGCGCGACCCTGCGCGCTCGCCGCTCTTCCAGGTGGTGTTCACCCTCCAGAAAGCCTCTCTGCTGAACGAACAGCAGATGGCAGGCTTCGCGCTCGGCGCGGGCGAGGGCAAACTCGAACTCGGCCCGCTGACGCTTGAGCACGTGCCCCTGCAAAAGCGCGCCTCCCAGTTCGACTTAACATTGGCCGTGGCCGAAACGGACACGCACCTCACGGCCTCGCTCGAATACAACACCGACCTCTTCGACGAAGAGACGATCCGGCGGATACTCGGGCACTTCGAGACGATGCTCGAAGGCATCGTCAACGATCCGCGGCAGCGGCTCTCCGACCTGCCGCTGCTGACCGCGAGGGAGCAGAACCAACTGCTCCGCGACTGCAATGACACGGCGATAGACCTCCCGCACGACCAGTGCCTCCAACACCTCTTCGAGCGGCAGGCCGCACTCACGCCCGAAGCCGTCGCGGTCAGCTGCGAGGGCGTGCAGCTCTCTTACGCCGAACTCGACGCCCGCTCCAACAGGT
>CAXTSK010000574.1:0-3699 GCA_964246655.1 uncultured Pyrinomonadaceae bacterium | reverse complement strand
GCGTTTCCGTTTACACCTGACGCCGGAGGAAATCTCAGCCGAGGTGGAGGACGAGGGGGCCGGCTTCGATCCCGCACTCGTGCCCGACCCGCGTGGCGAGAGCCACGTCAGCCAGCCGGGTGGCCGGGGTGTGCTGGGGGCTGACGCCGGAGATCCGGGTCGCGCCGGCGGTCTGCCCGGTGTCCCTCGGCTCGGCGCCCGCGCGGGTCACGACGGGCACGATGATCCCGTCCCGGTCAGGGTCTGTCGGCTGCATCGGCGACTCCTCCCCTTATGCTGAATTCTTCACGGCCGTCAGAGGATGTCAACACCGGAGGGCCGATGCGCCCGCTCGCCGTCAACCCGGAGGCGCTCCCCCGGCCGCGGCGCCACCCCCCCCGCGCCCACCCCGGCCACCCGCCAGACCCCCCGGGGGCCCCCCCGCGTCCGCGCCCCCGCCCCCCCCCCCCCGTCTACGTGTCTGATGCCGGCCAAGGCGCTCGGACGGCGCGTGCCAGCTTGCCTCAACGTTTCTTCCGCCCCGGCACGCGCCGGAGCCGCCTAGAAGATGAACTCATCCTCGGCGTCGCTCACCTCCTGCAACTCCTGCATCAGCCTGCCGTCGGCCTCTTCGGGCCGGGGCTGCGACAGCAGGATGTCTTCGAGGCGCCGGCCGGGTTCGGTCGCCGCCGCCGACAGCAGGCCGAGGAGGCGTTCGATCATCAAGTCAACCGTGCCGCCGTCGTACAGCGCGGCGTTGTACTGTAGGACTCCGGCGAGCGAGTCTCCCGCCTCCGTCAGCCAGAGGCCCAACTCGCACTCCAACGGGTCGGCACTCGGCTCCAGGACGTTGAAAGTCACGCCGCGGCGCATCAGGGCTTCCGCCATCGGGTGGTTGAAGGCGAAGGCCGCCGGTATCACCTGCGCGCACGCGTTGCGCCCTCCGTCTTCGGCCTGCGGGGCCGGGAGCACTTCACGGCGCGCTCGCGTCGCGGAGAGCACACGCGAGACGCGCTCTACGAGCGTCTGGAAGGTCGGGTCGCCGGAGAGGTCTGTGTGCGTCAGGCACAGCGAAACCGCGTCCGGCGTCGCGCTGTCCTCGGCCACGCCGACGAAGACATCCTCCTGCATCGCGTAGCTGTGCAGGAAGAGCTTGAAGCCCGCCAGCAGCGCCGACTCAAGGCCGTGCCCGTCCCGCTCGCACAAACGTCTGAGCGACTCGCGCAGGTGCGCGGGCAACTCCACGTGCTGCCGCGCGCTCAGGTAGGGTTGCACCGACTCCCTCTCGCGGTCGGTGGGAATCTCCAGGCAGGGCAGCGCGCCCGGCAGTCGCGCGCCGGTCAGGTACGATCCGGAGACTCGTCCGGCCTCGCCTCCACCGAGGTAGATGTCGCATTTGCCGAACGGCCGCTCGGAGGCGAGGAAGCCGCGCGCTCTCGCCTTAGCTAGAAGCCGGTTCGACTCCATGACCTGCACGGAGTCTTCGGACAGCCCCAGGCCGAGGATGTGTTCAAGCCAGGGCTCCATCCCCATCGCGTAGTTGTAAAGCCGCTTGGCCCCCACGGCTTCGAGCAGTTCGAGCGCGGCCTTCGCGTCGCAGCCGTGATACCTGCGCGTCTGGTCGTGTTGGTGCTGCACCTTCCGCGGGAAGAGCGGGCCGCAGTCCCAGGAGAGCGGCGCGCCGACGCATTCCGTCCCGAGGAAGACGGTTTCGATGTCCCCGAGCGACGCGCGCACTTGCTGATAAATGCGTGCGTCGAGGCAGTCGGCGTCGGCCGCGAACATGACGGACTCGCGCCCGGCGCGCACGACGTAGGCGCTCTTGCCGTGCGCGAGGTCGGCGTGCTCGCCGAAGAAGGGGACGGCGATGATCTCGCCGCCGCGCACGGCGAGCGACTCCATCGAGTCCATCTCGACCACATTCTTGAAGCCGAGCTTCTGCGCCATCATCTTCAGCGAGCTGTCGCCGTGCACCATCCCGTAAGCCTTCGGCACGACCAGGCAGCCGATGCGGTGTCGCAGCCGCAGAAGGGTTTCGAGCGCGAAGTGATCCTGGTGGTTGTGCGTGACGAGGGCGTAGTCTATCTTCCGCGGGAGGTCGCGGTACGAGAAGCGCTCGACGCCGCCCTGCTCCGGCACTACTCCGACGTAAGGGTCTGTGATGACGGAGACGCCGCCCCATTCCATCAGCACGCAGGCGTGGCCGAGATACCTGACGCGGACGCCCGGCCCGCTCCACGTCTCGGGGAGCGCGGCGGGCTGCTCGGTCAGGAAGGGCAGGAGCCGTTCGGCGTCCGACGCGTCGAGGCCGAGGATTTCGAGGATGCGTCCGAGCGGCTGCGGCTCGGCGTCGAGTCCGAACAACTCGTCCACCTTTTCGCTGTCAAAGGGCACGACCCAGTCGAGCTGGTCGGGCTCCATCAGCCGCGGCGTGCTCTTGAAAAACGTGCGCGAGCCGTCGCGCTTGAGCGTCGAGATTCTCAAGGACTGCAAGCCCTTGTCGTAGAACTCGCTCCCGTAGAGCATCCCTTCGACAAACCGCGCCGTCGGTCTGTTGTAGTAGTCGTAGACGAGCTCCACGCGACCGCGCAGGAGTTCCGGCATCTCGCGGTAGAAGGGCTCCATGCTCTGGCCCGTGGCCTCGTCCGCGAGCCAGTTCTGATAGTCCGTCACGACGCGAGCCAGTTCGAGGCTCCGTGCCTGGACGGCCTCGGTCTTCGCCAGCAACTCCGCGACTTCGTGCGCCCGGTCGGGCGTGATGTCAACGAAGGCCCCGCCGACGAGGTCGGGGTCGCGGTTGGCGTTCACGTGGTACTCCGGGTTCGCCAGGTACGAGCGCAGGGTCTTGAGCTGATAGTTCATCAGGTGCAGACTTGCGGGCACGGGCGCGACCAGGCGCGACCAGGCCGACCAGGAGTTGACCAGGGGCTCGACCAACGTCGAATCGGCCAGCCTGTAAACGGGTGCGGTTTTCATATCTATCTCCTGCATGGTCTTCGACAAACTTACGCGCGCCGGGTTCTTCAACCCGCGAGCGCTAAAACAAGAATTGCTCCGCTTCGTCGTCGTCGCCCGCGGGCGCCGTCGTCGAGACTTCCGCCCCCTGCGCGCCCGCAAAGAGCGCCAGGTCGAGGATCGGGCGTTCGGGCTGCGCCAAGACCTCTTCGAGTAGCAGCCTGAGGTGCTCGATCATCCTCCTGATGGTCTCGGGGAAGAAGAGGTCAACGCTGTAGCCGAGTGTGCCGTGCAGCCTCCCCGACTTTTCGTTCAACGCCAGGACGAGGTCGAAGCGTGAAGTGCCGGCGGATACCTCCACCGTGCTCAGCTTCAGTCCCGGAACCTTCAACTCCTCGACGGAACTATTCTGAAGGACGAACCACACCTGAAACAGCGGCGTGCGGTTCAGATTCCTCTCCCGCTGCACCGTCCCGACGAGCTTCTCGAAAGGCACGTCTTGGTGCGCGTCTGCATCCAGCACGACCTCCCGCACCCGCCTCAGTACCTCTCTAAAGCTCGGGTTCCCCGACAGGTCTGTGCGCATCACCAGCGTGTTAAGGAAGAACCCGATTAGTCCTTCCGTCTCGGCGCGGTTGCGGTTTGCAACGCCAGTGCCGACGCCGATGTCTTCCTGTCCGCTGTATCGAGACAGCAGCACCTTGAAAGCAGCCAGCAGCGTCATGAACAGCGTCGCGCCTTCGCGCCGCGACAGCTCCCGCAGCC
>CAXTSK010000573.1:0-3708 GCA_964246655.1 uncultured Pyrinomonadaceae bacterium | reverse complement strand
ACACAGAGGCACAGCTAAAAACAATTAGCTGTGCCTCTGTGTCTCTGTGGTTAATCCGCCGTTCAGTCCACGACGGTCACGTCGGCGGGGTCGTCTGCGGCGGCCTCGTCCTCCCGGAGTTGGGCGAGGTGCTGGCAGCGGAGTTGTTCGACGAGGCGGGAGAGGTCTGCGAGCTGGTCTTCGGACAGCTCATGGAAGACGACGCCGAAGCCGACGCGCTCCATGTGGTACTTGACCCGGCCGCTCAGGCGCAGCCAGCAGTTCTCGGGCGTCCAGACGCGGACGTGGAGGGTCTGGCCCTCGATGACGATGGCCTTCGTCTTCACGAAACACTCCCTGAGGCCGATGCTCGTGATGGTGCCGCTGCGCGGCGTGTCGGGCGTCGGCCCGAAGGCGCAGGCGAGTTCGGAGAGGAAGCGCGTCTTTTTGCTCGCGTCGTTCATGGCGGTGTGGCCCTTCGGGTTCGTTCAGTCGGCGGCGACCAGGCGGACGGTCTTGACGCTCGTGTTCGGGACGGGCGGCGGGGGCGGCTCCTCGGGCATGTGCACCTTCCGCACCTTCTCGTTCGTCTCGACGATGATCTTCTCGGCGTCGGTCGGGCTCGACGGCCGCGAGAAGTAGTAGCCCTGCCCGTACTCGCACTTGAGGTCGCGCAGGAGCTTCAACTGATCCTTCGTCTCGACGCCCTCGGCCACCACGTCCATGCCCAAGACCTGCGCGAGCATGATGATGGTGCGGACGATCTCGACGTTCTCGGTGTTGTTCCCCATGCGGGTGACGAACGAGCGGTCGATCTTCAGCGTGTCAATCGGGAAGCGGTGCAGGTAGCTCAAAGAGGAGTAGCCCGTCCCGAAGTCGTCGATGGCGAGCTGCACGCCGAGGTCGCGCAGGTGGCGAAGCATCTCGGTCGCCGTGTCGATGTTCTCCATGACGGCGCCCTCGGTGATTTCGAGCTTGAGTTGGCGCGGATTCAAGCCGGTCTTCCGGAGCACGCCGTCCACCTGCGACATCAGCTGCGTGTGATTGAACTGCTTGGCCGAGAGGTTGACGCTCATGAAGAAGGGCGACGCCTGCGGGTACTTCTCCTGCCACTCGTGCATCTGGCGGCAGGCTTCTTCCAACGCCCACTCGCCGAGCTGGATGATCTGCCCCGTCTCCTCTGCGATGGGGATGAAGTCGAGCGGCGAGACCAGCCCGCGCTCGGGGTGGTGCCAGCGCACCAGCGCCTCGAAGCCGCAGAGCTTGAAGTTGTCGAGCGAGACGATGGGCTGGTAGAGCAGGTAGAACTGCTCCTTCTCAAGCGCCTTCCGCAAGTCGGTCTCGATCTGTAAAAGGTTGACGGCCGACGCGTGCATGCTGTGGTCGAAGACGACGTGGCGCGCCTTGCCGAGCGACTTCGCGCGGTACATCGCCGTGTCGGCGTCGCGCAGGATGTCTTCGGGGTCGGAGTAGGCGCCGGTGCCGACGGCCAGGCCGATGCTCATCGTCGTGAAGACCTCGCGGCCCGTCAGCATGATGGCGGTCGTGATCTCCTGCTGGATGCGCTCGGCCACGGTGACGGCCTCCGCGTCATTGGCGAGGTCGTCGAGCAGGATCGTGAACTCGTCGCCGCCGACGCGCGCGACCGTGTCGCCCTGCCGCAGGCAGGTCTCAAGTCGCCGCGCGACTTCGACCAACAACTGGTCGCCCGCGACGTGGCCTAAGCTATCGTTGATGACCTTGAAGCGGTCGAGGTCGCAGAAGAGGACGGCGAAGCGGCTCGTGGCGACGCGCTTGGCGCGCGCGATGGTGAGCTTGACGTGGTCGGCGAAGAGCGCGCGGTTGGGGAGGCCGGTCAGGGGGTCGTGGAAGGCGTCGTGGCGGAGCTGCTCTTCGGACTGCTTGCGCTCGGTGATGTCTTGCAGTTGAAGGATGAGGTAGGTCTCGTCGTCGCGCCCGTCCTTGAAGCGCGCCACGTTCCACAGCGCCCAGACCTGTTCACCGCCGCGGCGCTGGTGGCGCACCTCCATCTGGAGGAAGTCCGACTTGCGCTTAAGCATGCTCTTGAGGCCCGCGACCGCTGTCACGAAGTCGTCCTTGTGCGTGACCGCCTTCAAGCTCGAATACATCAACTCCGACTCCGCGTAGCCGAGGAAGGAGCAGAGCGAGCGGTTGACCCAGAGCAGGTTGCCCTTCGCCGAAAGAATCGCCATGCCGATGGCCGCGTGCTCGAAGGCCACGCCGAAGGCGTGCGACGAAGAGAACTGTTCGCGCCCGCGGTGTCCGGGCCACTTGCGCTCCGCGGAGGAGTTGCCGCGGTTCGCTTGGTAGAGCGCGTCGGCCGCCGCCAACGCCGAGGCCGCCGCGAGGAAGGCATCGAGCGCTATCCCCGCGGGCACCTTCGCGGCCAGAACCGCGAGCGTTGACGTGACCAGGTAGGCGGTGAAAGTCCACACGAGGGCGTCGAGGAACGCGCGTACCGCCGAGCGCGCGCCGCTGCTGCGGCCGTAGGCGGTGTGCTGCGCCGCCCCGACGGCCGACTGGAGGAAGGAGAAGAGAATCGCGGCGAACGCCGCCGCGAACGCGGGCGCCTTCGGGGACAGGAGGCCGAGCCAGTGCGCGCACCACCCCGTCAGCAAGGTCGCGACTACCGCGGGCGCCGAGTCGTACAGGAGCGACGAGCCGCGACGCGAGAGCCTGATCGAAGAGACGACGGCCGCCGCCGCCGCGAGCGGGACGGCCGCGCCGAAGCCGTAGAGCAGCGCCGCGAGCAGCACGAAGGCCGCCGAGGCGGGGACAGCGCTCGCCGCGTGCGGGACTTTGACGTAGAGGCGCGTGCCGACGGTCAGCGCGCAGAAGGCGAGCATGAGGTAGCGCGCGTCCCAGAGCAGGCGTGCCGAGGCGGGGAGCGAGACGGCCAGCGCGGCCAGGCCCAGGAGGGCGGCCGCGAGCGCGTAGGCGCGGGCCGGTCGCTTCGTGTATGTCAAGATCATCTGAGGGGCATCCCTGTATCTTCCGCGTCGAATGTCTGGCGGGGTCTTTTCAAACGAAGGGCGAGGTGAAAGGAGTGCTGCTCTCTCATGTCGAAGGTTAAAGCTCCACGCCCCGCGGTCGGGCGCGGAGAGGGAAAATCACGGATTCTTAAGCAAGGCTCGTTCCCGCCGTCGAATCTTCCGAGGGCTTCGGCGGCAGGCGCGGGATGTGCGGCGCCGAACTGAAACGTAGAGCAGATGAGAGCCGATGACATAACTTCAATGACAAATCGTGTCATCGTTTGGGTGACAAACCGCGTCACAGGCACGCTCCGCGTCACCTCCCGTGCGACTCCGAAAGGCCAAAACTCTTCCGCAGGCGCGTCGCGCGCGGGGTGAGGCGAAAATTTTTTTCGGGGCGGGGCGGGGCATGGAACTTGTAACCGTCAGCTTGGAAGTGTAGACGCGCGAGTGCGCCTCGCAGTGCTCGCAACCCAAGTTTGGATTCTCCCTCAGAGAACTTTTGGAGTTGCCATGACCCAAGACGACATGCCCGCCCCGGCCGTCGTGGACGAAGAGCCGGTCGTCGTACTCGAAGAGACGGCAGTTATCGAGTACGTGCCGCCTTCGCCCCCCAGCCCGGTCCCTACCCGAAAGTCCGCGAAGGCCGCGGCGCCCCGCTCAGCCTCCGCGCCCGACCCGTTCGCGGTCGGCGTCCGCGCGCAGCTCGAGGCGGCCGGGATCGGCGCCGCCGTGG
>CAXTSK010000572.1:0-3711 GCA_964246655.1 uncultured Pyrinomonadaceae bacterium | reverse complement strand
CTGGATGGCCGCGGTGGCGACGGCCTGTCCCGTCGCGACCTGCCCGGCGCCGATGAGTTGCCCGGCCTGCGTGAGCAAGCCCTGCACGTAGGTCGCCTGCTGCGGTGTGATGCGGTCGAAGCTCTGCGTGAAGGGGAGGAAGGGTGCGCCGATGGTGACGCTCGAAGTCAGGTTGCCGACCACGTTCGAGGTGAAGAAGCCCGACTCCTGCCGCTTGCGCTGCTCGAAGGCGATGAAGCCGAAGGTGTTGTCGCGGTCGAGCGGGAAGCCGATGGTCGCGCCGTACTGCGCGCGCGTGAAGGGCGGCTTCTTGTCGGGGTCGTTGTCGATGACGGGCGAGAAGGGGTTCTTGGCTTGAATCGACTTGTGGCGGATGAAGCCGAAGACGTTGCCGCGCACGTCGTTGGTGCCCGACTTGGTGACGACGTTGACGACGCCGCCCGCCGTGCGGCCGAACTCGGGCGCGAAGGAGTTGGTGACGACCTGAAACTCCTGCACGGCTTCCTGCGAGACCGTGCTGCGCGAGGCGTTGACCGAGTTGTCGGTGTTGTCGGCGCCGTCCACCTGCACGAGGTTCGAGCGCCCGCGCTGGCCGCCGAAGTTGAGGCCCGAAGTCGGCGCCGGGCCGATGGGGCGACCGTTGTCGCGCGAGACGGAAGAGGTCGTCAGCGTGAAGTTGATGTAGTCGCGCTGGTTGATGGGCAGGTTCTCGATGCGGGCCTGATCCACCGTGTTCGAGACGTTGGTCTTCGACGTTTCGATCAGCTCGGTCTGCGCGCCGGTGACGGTGACGACATCCGTGATCTGCCCGATCTCAAGCGCGAAGTCGAGGTCGGCGCGCTGGCCGACGGTGAGCGTGACGGAGGGGACGACGGCCTTCTTGAAGTTGGGGGCCTCGACCGTCACCTCGTAGGCGCCGGGCGGGAGCTGGACGAGTTTGTAGTAGCCCTCGTCGTTCGTCGTCGCCGTGCGCGTGATGCCCACCGAGGGGTTGCGCGCCGTGACGGTGGCGCCCGTGACGACCGCGCCCTGCGGGTCGCGCACGAAGCCGCTCAGGTCGGCGGAGGTCGCGTCGGCCTGTGCCAGCGCGGCCGGCGCTCCGACAAAGAGCGCGAAGGCGCACACGAGCACAAAACGGTAAGCGGTCGGGAGCCACCGCCGGGGGTTAGCACGCATAACTCTTCTCTCCTTAAAAGGCAAACTGATTGATACCGGGCGAGGCGAGAGATGCGGCGCGTTCATTGTTCCCGCGCCAAACAAATCCGCCAGAGTGAGTCCTGCAAGGTCGCTCGCGAACAGACGGCGGGCGCGCGCCGGGAGCTTGAGTCGCGTCTCGCCCGTTTCGTTAAAAGGAGGTCTGCTTTTGCCTGTTCTTGACGGAGAGCAACCGTCTCTACTTACGTCCGACTTTGTACCTTAAACGGACTGCCTTTGGCAAGAAGCAGTAGGCAGTAGGCAGTAGGCAGTAGGCAGTCGCTCCGCGTGACGAATGTTATGAGATTAAGTCGGAATTTCCGACGGCGTAGCCTTCAACTGCCCACTGCCTACTGCCTACTGCCTACTGTTCCCCGGGTGGAGCGCGCGAGGCGGCGCCGCAAGCGCGCGCTCGCGTTGAGGGCGATGACGGAGACCTCCGCGAGCGCGGTCGGCGCTAAGGCCGCGCGGCGCAGCAGCCCGCCCAGGCGCAGGCGCGCGTCGAAGCGCGCGGCGTAAGCGCGACGGTAGTCCCGAGCTATTTCATCAAACTCCTCGCCGCCGCGCGCGAGCCAGCCTGAGACGGCGCGCGCCGCAAGCTCGCCGCCTTCGAGCGCCATCAACATGCCGCTCCCCGTGAAAGGGTCGATGAAGGCCGCGGCGTCGCCGACGGCGAGCAGACCTTCGAACGGCGCGGGCTCGTGCCGGCCGAAGCCTTCCAGAGAGACGCCGAGCCAGCGCGTCCGCGCCTTCGCACCCTTGAGAGCTTCGGCGGCGCGCCGGTTCCGCATCAAGACCTCGCGCAGCACGCGCTCCGCGTCGCTCCCGCGGTCGCGCACGTCGCTGGCGCGCGCGATGAAGCAGAGGTTACTCAGGCCGTTCTCGACCGGGCTCAAGCCGCCGTAGCCGCCCGGGTAGAAGTAGATTTCGCAGACCCCTTCCGCGCCGCGCGCGCCTTCGAGGTGGGCCTTGAAGGCGACGAGCGGGACGTGCCCTTCGCGCCTCTCGTCCACCTCCCTCCCCAGCTCGCGCTCTGCGCGCCGCACGACCGCGCGGTGCCGCCCCGTCGCGTCGAGCGTGACCCGCGCGCGGAACTCTTTCAGCTCACCATCCTCCGCGTGCAGCCGTACGCCCGACACGCGCCCGCCTTCGACGACGAGCGATGAGAGCGCGGCCGCCTCAATCACGTTGACGCCGACTTCCCTCGCGCGTGCGAGCAGGCGCGCGTCCATCTCGGCGCGGCTCAAACCGAGAGCGTCTCCTCCGTGCCCGCCGAACCAGGCGCTCGGCACCGAGACGCCGCGGCCTGAGGGCGCGTAGAAGACCGTCTCCGAAACGTGCGCGCCGCCACGCGACATCTCTTCCAACACGCCGAGCCGCGTGAAGTGCCCGAGGCACTCGGGCGAGATGAACTCGCCGCACAGCTTCTCGCGCGGGAAGCGCTCGCGCTCCGCGAGCAGCACGCGCGCGCCCGACGCGGCCAGATGAACCGCCGCGCTCGCGCCCGCCGGCCCGCCGCCCACGATGATCGCATCGAACTCCGCCGTCATACGCTCGCGCTCAGAACTAAACGATAGGGAAAGCGCCGCTCGACCTTCACGTCTTTAAGACCGGCGCGCTCACCCAGTCGATGAAGTTCGTCGGGACGGAAGGCGCGCAGGATGGAGAGCGCGCCGTCCTCTTGGACGAGCCGGTTGTGGAGGATGAGTCGGCCGACCGTCGTGTAGAAGTAGTAGGCGACCGGGTGCCTGTGCAGGTCGATGCAGTAGATTCTTCTGCGCGCGACGCGGGCCATCTCCTTGAAGACACGGACGCACGCCTCGTCGCGGAAGTGGTGCGTGAAGAGCGAGCACATCACGTAGTCGAAAGCGCCGTCTTCGAATGGCAGGCGTAGCGCGTCGCCGCGCACCGACGCGACCTCTGCAAACTCGCGCGACTCTTCCAACAGTCCGGCGGCCGCGCGCTCGTTCAGCTCAAGTCCCAACAGCCGCGCCTTCACCCCGCGACTCCGGGCCGAGAGCGCCACCTCGCGCAGAAGCTCGCCCGTGCCCGCGCCCACGTCGAGCAGCGTGAACTCGCGCGCGTCTTCGCGTTCAATGTCTGGAAGTACCGAGCGCCGGAGCGCGCTCACGTCGCCGAGCCAGCGGTTGACGCGGCGCAGCTCGGCCAGGCACCCCTCGTACTCTTCGGGCGTGTAGTCGCCCTTGTCGATGTGCTCCGGCTTGTGGCTGCGCTGGCCGAATCGCCCGCTCACTGTAGAACAAAGTTGTAGGTGATGATGCCCATGACCTTGGTGGGCTGCCCGCACACCGTCGTCGGCTCGAACTTCGCGCGGCGCGCCGCCTCCACGCCCGCGGGTTGCAGCAGCGGATGGCCTGAGACGCCTACCGCCGAGATGACGTTGCCCTTCTCGTCAATAACTATCTGTATGGCGACCGTGCCCTGTGCGCGCGCACTCTTCGCCATGGTCGGGTACCCTGGCGGCGGCTTACTCACGGCCATGCCGTTCAACACGCC
>CAXTSK010000571.1:0-3713 GCA_964246655.1 uncultured Pyrinomonadaceae bacterium | reverse complement strand
CGTTCACAGAGGTGCCGACGCTCGCGGCACGCAACGCGGCGCCCGCGCTGTTGCGACCGTTCCTCGAAGCCTTCCCTCTGCCGACCGGCGCGGCGCGCGCCGACGGCTTCGCGGAGTTCGCCGAAGCGTTCTCGACGCCCGCGGGCCTCGACTCCTTCAGCTTCCGCCTTGACCGCTTGGGGGAGAAGCTTTCGCTCAACACGCGCTACGCCTTCGCGGACTCGGAGGTAGACGGGCGCGGCGCGGGCGGCTCTTCGCTCAACACTTTGAGCCGCACGCACACGCTCGCGCAGACGTTGACGGGCGGCTTCTCTTACGTTCTCTCGTCGAACGCGATCTTGACGGCGCGCGCGAACTACAGCCGCGTCGCCGCGCGCGGCTCGCGCCTGCTCGACTCGTTCGGCGGGGCCGTCGTGCCCGGCGCGGACACACAGGCGGGCGCGCTCCTGACGACGCCGGACGGCTCCTTCGTCTTCGACCTCGGCGGCCGCGGCGCCGCGCTCGGGTCGGCCGCGGAGGTCACAAACCTACAGCGTCAGATCAATCTCGTCGGCTCGCTCGACTACATGTCGGGCACGCACACTTTCAAGTTCGGCGCGGACTATAGAAGGCTCTCGCCCGTCATCGGCGCGCTGACGCCGCAGCGCGAGGTCTACTTCGAGGGCGTCACGGACGCGCTCTCAGCGACGGCCGCGCGCGACGGACTCTTCACGCGCGCATCCGACGGGCGGCCCGTCTTTAACAACCTCTCGGCCTACGCGCAGGACGTGTGGAAGTGGACGCCGCGCCTGACTTTGACCTACGGCCTGCGCTGGGAGCTGAGCCCCGCGCCGCACGCGGGCGGCGGACAGAAGCCCGTCGCGTTCACGCAGGTCGAAGACCCGGCGCGGCTCTCGCCCGCCGCTTCGGACGCTCCGCTGTGGGAGACGACCTTCTTCAACTTCGAGCCGCGCGCGGGGCTTGCATACCAACTGCTGAACCCTTCGGGCGACGGCGAGACGGTGGTGCGCGCAGGCTTCGCGCTTCTCTACGACACGGGCGTCGAGGAGGCGGGCCACCTCTTCAACGACGCACATCCGTTTCTCGCAGGCGGCGCCGCCTTCGGCGTCCCGTTCACGCCCGGCGTCACTCCGTTCATATCGAGCGGCGCGCGGCTCGGCGTGCCCGTCTCGGCCTTCGACCCACACCTGAAGCTGCCGTACACGATGCGCTGGCACACGACCATCGAGCGCGCGCTCGGGTCTAAGCACAGCGTCTCGGTCGCCTACGTCGGCGCGGCCGGGCGCAGGCTTCTGCTCACGCGCACGCTGCTCGATCCCGCGCAGGACTTCTCGCTCCTGCGCGTGACGACGAACGGCGGGCGCTCCGACTACCACTCGGCGCGCTTCCAGTTCAACCGCCGCCTCGCGCGCGGCCTACAGGCGATGGCCTCGTACACCTGGGCCAAGTCGATTGACGACTTCTCGGAGGACGCGCCCGCGCGTGCGCTGTTAAGGGGTGACGCGGAGCGTGGGCCGTCCGACTTCGACGCGCGCCACGCGGTCTCGGGCTTCGCCTCCTACGACCTGCCGACGCCTTTCGAGGGCGGGTTGTGGCGCGCGCTCTCGCGCGGGTGGGCTCTGGACGCGCTCTTCAACGCGCGCTCGGCGAAGCCGGTCAACGTCGTCTACGGCTTCCCCGTCGCCTACGGCTTCGCGTTCCTGCGGCCCGATTTGTCGGGCGGGGTGCCGCTCTACGTCCTCGACACGACGGCCGCGGGCGGCAGACGTTTGAACCCGGCGGCCTTCGTCGTGCCCGGCTCTTTGCGGCAGGGGACGCTCGGGCGCAACGCGCTGCGCGGGTTCCCCTTCTACCAGCTCGACCTCGCGCTGCGCCGCCAGTTCGACTTCAACGAGCGCGTCAATCTGCAAGTGCGGGCCGAGGCGTTCAACCTTCTCAACCATCCGAACTTCGACGACCCTGCGGCGACGCTCAGTTTCCTCGGGGCGTCGCCCGTCGGCCCGACGACGCTCACGCTCGACCCGTACTTCGGCCGCTCGGTCTCGACGCGCGGCGGCAGCGAGTGGGTCGGGCAGGCCGGCGGCTTCGGCCCGCTCTACACGGCAGGCGGCGCGCGCACGGTTCAAGTCTCGCTCAAGCTGACCTTCTAAACCGGAATTTAAACACAGAGACACAGAGACACAGCTTTTAGGACTTATTATCTTTAAGCTGTGTCTCTGTGTTTAATGTCTTACACGTTAGTCCCGACATAAATCGACATCGGCCCATGTTACAACGCACGTCTTGTAATGGTATGTTCACGTGCGGTCTTCGACATCTCTCGTTCGAGAAGGGTTTCACTGTTTGCGGGCACAGGACTACGCGGACTTGTACGCGCTGGAGGAGAGCCTCTGGTGGTTCGTCGGGATGCGCGAGGTGACGCGCGCCGTGCTTGACCCTCTGTGCCCGCCGGGGCGTGCGCGGGACGTGCTCGACGCGGGCTGCGGGACGGGCGGGATGCTGGCGTGGCTTGAACGCTACGCGGGCGGCGGGCGCGTCGCGGGCATCGACTTCTCGGCCGACGCACTCGACTTCTGCCGCAGCCGCGGCCTGCGCGACGTGGCGCAAGCCTCCGTGACGGCGCTGCCCTTTGACGCCGAGACCTTCGACCTCGTAACGAGCTTCGACGTGCTGGTGCAACTGCCCGGCGAGGGCTCGGACGAGACGGCGATGCGCGAGATGTCCCGCGTGCTCCGCCCCGGCGGCATCGCCTTCGTGCGAGTGGCGGCCTACGAGTGGATGCGTAGCGGTCACGACGAGGCCCTCGACACGCAGCGGCGCTACACGCTGCCGCGGCTCGCCGAGAGGATGACGCGCGCAGGCTTCCGCGTGCGGCGCGCGACCTACGCCAACAGCCTGCTTCTCCCCGCGGCCGTCTTGAGAAGGCTCGTGCTCAAGCGGCTCGGCCTCGCCGACGCGGGCTCCGACGTGAAGCCGCCCGGCTCCGACCGGCTCAACCGCGCCCTCGCCTCCGCCTTGAGGGCAGAGGCGTCCTTCCTCAAACGCCTCGGCTCCAAACTGCCCGCCGGTCTCTCTGCCATCTGCATCGCGGAGAAGCCGCACTAATCGTATTGGGCTTCGAATTCGAGGACGGCGTCGGCGACGGCGCGCAGTTCTTCGTCAAGGAGTTGTGGGTAGAGTGGGAGCGAGAGGATTTCGTGTGTCAAGTGTTCGGCCGCGGGGAGTGAGTGTTGACCGCGACGGCGGAAGAGCGTTTGGAGGTGGAGCGGGGCGGGGTAATGAATCAGAGTCTCGACGCCGCGCGCGGCGAGGTGTGCGCGCAGGCGTTCGCGTTCGGGGTGGCGGACGACGTAGAGGTGGAAGACGTGAGAGCCCGACCCCACGTCCGTCGAAGGGAGGGCGAGTCGTTTGACGCCGCGCGAGAGAAGGCGCCGGTACGTGCCCGCCAGTTGAAAGCGCCTGCGGTTCCACGCGTCGAGGCGTCGAAGCTTGACGCGCAGCGCGGCCGCCTGCAACTCGTCGAGGCGCGAGTTGCGTCCCGCGACGCGGCCGTTCATCGCCGAAGCATGGCCGCCCTGCCGCAACTCTTTAACTAGCTCAATCACCCCCGCGTCGTCCGACGTGACGGCGCCGCCGTCGCCGTAAGCGCCGAGGTTCTTCGTCGGGTAGAAGCTGAAGGCCGCCGCCTGACCCCAAGCGCCCGCGCGCCTGCG
>CAXTSK010000570.1:0-3715 GCA_964246655.1 uncultured Pyrinomonadaceae bacterium | reverse complement strand
TGCCCTGAGCGACTACACGCAACTCGAAAGCGACTACGTCAGGTCTGTGAAGGAGTACTCGGGTAAGTTTCAGGCGGCGAAGGTCTACGGTGCGCTCAACGTCGGCTTCATACGCGTCAACGATCCGGCGCCGGGCCCGGCGCCGACAATCTTCGTCCCTTCGGACGGCTCCGTCTGCGGCGTCTATGCGCGCACCGAGCAGGAACGCGGCATCTTCAAGGCACCGGCCGGGCAGGCCGCGCTCCTACGGGGCGCGACGCAGGTCTCGGCCGAGTTTACAGACCGGCAGACGACCGAACTTGTCCGCAACGGCTTCGTCAATCCCATCCGCACGACGCCGGGACTCGGCATCACGATCTCGGCCTCGCGCACGCTCTCGACCGACACGCGCGGGCGCTTCGTCAACGTCCGCCTGCTCTTCAACTTCGTCAAGAGTTCGCTGCGCGAAGGGCTGCGCTGGGTGGCGCAGGAGCCGCACACGGAGGAGTTGCGGCGGATGGTGAAGTACAACGTCGTGACGCCGTTCCTGCTCGGGCTCTACCAGCAGGGCGCCTTCGGCTCGGCGCCGGCCAAGGATGTCTTTACGGTCATCTGCGGCCCGGAGAACAACCCGCCGGCGGAGGTCGATCTCGGCAACTTCAAGCTCGAAGTCTACTTCTACCCCGTCCGGCCGACCGAGACCATCGTCGTCGTCGTCGGCCAGCAGGAGAGCGGGGCCACGGCGGCCGAACTGCCCTGAGGCGCCGGGCGCGCATTCTTTTTCGGAGGTGTGACATGGCAGAACTAACTTTCAAGGAGTCGTACCGCACGCACGGCTTCGTTCTCGAAATCGAGGGCACGCGCTGCCCCGTGACGAAGGTGACGGGACTGAACGAGGGCATGACCGACACCATCGAGCAGAGCGACGGCGGCTCGGCCTTTGTGCGCAAGATCGCCAGCGGCGTTATCAAGTTCGACACGCTGGTCGTCGAGCGCAACGTGGACGGCAGCGAGATGGATACTTTCTTCCGGAACTGGTTCAGCGAGATGTTCCAGCTCAACGGGCAGAGTCGCGGCTCGTCCGTCCGGCGCAACGGCGCGGTCATCAAGCTGGAATATGGCAAAGAGGTGATGCGTTTCCTCTTCAGGGAGGCTTGGGTCAAGTCTTCCAAGTTCGCCGACCTCGAAGCGTCGTCAACGAACCTCTTCAAGCAGACCATCGAGATCGAGCACAACGGCCTTGAGCGCGTCGCCTGAGGGTGCGGGTGTGCCCGGCGGAAGGAGTGAAGAAGCATGATTAACCAGAGCGTCCGCGAGTTCGACTTCAAGTTGCCGGTCGGCTTTACCGACGAGGACGGGCGGCACCACCGCAACGCCACGCTGCGCAAGATGACCGGCCACGAGGAGGCGCTGCTCGCCGACCGCAAGCTGCGGCAGAACGGCGGGCTGCTCGTCACGCATCTCGTCTCAAGCTGCCTGCGTAAGCTCGGCGACTTGCAGCCTGTCCCGCGTCAGGTCGTCTCGCACCTGAGCTCGCCCGACCGTAACTACCTGCTGCTCGAACTGCGCAAGATCACCTTCGGGCAGGAGATGGAGGCCGGCTATCGCTGCCCGCACTGCGGAGACACGACGCACCTCTTACAAGACCTGGACGAGTTGCCCGTGCGCTACGCCGAGGACGCCGCGCCGGGCGAGATCGTCGTCGAGTTGGAAGACGGCTACGTTGACAAGGGCGGCGAGGTCTACAGCAGTATGGTCTTTCGATTGCCGACGGGGGCCGACGAGGAGAAGGTCGCGGGCGTCACGAAAGACAACCCGTCGCGCGGGATGAACGCGCTGCTCGCGCGCTGCCTCGTCGGGCTCGGCGAGATGCCGGCCGAGCGGCGCGAGGCTTTGGGGACAAAAATTCTGAGCGACCTCACGATGGGCGACCGTGGTCGCATCGAGCGCACGTTCCGCAAGGAGATGCCGGGCGTTGACTTGACGCAGGAGATCGAGTGCGAAAGCTGCGGGAGGGGCTTCCGCGCCTCGCTGGACTTGACCGGTTTTTTTTCGACGCAGTAAGCGGCGAGGAACAACTCCGCCGCGAGGTCTTCTTCCTGGGCTATCACCTGCACTGGCCCTACGGCGAAATCATGTCCCTGGAGAGCGCCGAGCGGCGGGAGTTCGTGCGTATGGCGGCCGAGGCCGTCGAGCGGCAGAACGAACAGGTCGAGCGTACGGCGTTGCGCGGCGTTGCCTGAGCCGCGGCGCGGGAGGTCGAGTTTAAGAGATGGAAGGCTTCATGCCCATCGGTTTGAGCCTGGGGCGCGCGGCGCCGGCCAACAACGGCGTGAGCACCTTCACGCCGCTGCTGGGGACGCTTGTCGCACAGCTCGACCGCACGCTCGAAGGGCTCAGCAACCTCTTCCGCCCGCTCTTCGTCAACATCATCGACCTGATGGAGGGCTATCGCGGCACGAGTCTGCGCGTCTTCGAGACGAATCCGGAGCTGCTCGGCCACGCGGAAGCGGCGCGTTGGGCGGTCGCCTACCTGAGTTACGTGCAGATGGTGGAACTGCTCGGGCTCATCCGCGGACTCTACGGGCGCGTCGGTCACGTCCGCTCCGGCCTGGGCGAGTTGCACAGAGACCTCGTCGGCATCGCTTACGACCTGAGCGCCTTCGGCAACTGCGCGTGTGGGCTGTTGCAGGACATCCTCGGCGAGTTGCGCCGCGGCATCCGCGTCAGCGGCTCCTTCACGCTCGGGCTCAACTTCAACCCTTTCAAGCTGCTCGACGAGTTGACCGGCGCGCGCTTCCTCAAGCTGCTCGGGCTGCTCGCGCTGCTGGTGGCCTTCGTCGTCGGGCTCGGCCTGGCGTTGCGGACGTTCACGCTGACGGCGGTGGGCGCGCTGCTGGCAATCGGCAAGTTCGTCAACACGATGATGCCGCTCATCGAGATGCTCAAGAAATTGTCTTGGAGTCAGGTCGGCGTGGTCGCCGCGGGGCTGGCCGCGCTCGCGGGCTTTGTCTACCTCCTCTCGCTCGGGCTCAAGAACCTCAACGTCGCCGTCCTCAACGCGCTGCCGAAGCTCGGCGAGTTCGTCGAGAAGCTGATGAACCTTGCCAAGGCGCTCAGCCCGATGGGCTGGAAGGAAGTGCTGGCGATGTCTGTGAGCCTCGCGGCGCTGGCCGGGTTCGTCTACGCGCTCGCGCTGGCGACGGCGAAGTTTACTGCGGAGTCCCTGAACGCCATGCCGCAACTGAGCGCTTTCATCAACTCGCTCCGTGAACTCGGCACGGCCCTCGGACAACTCGGCGGGTGGGACATCGCGGGGATGGCCGTAGCCCTGGCGGCGCTCGCGGGGTTTGTCTACTTGCTCGCCTACGGCCTCAACACGGTCAGCGCGAGCGCGCTGGCGGCGCTGCCCGGGCTGAACCAGCTCATCGTCACCCTCGGCGCGCTGGCGGGCTCGATGGCCAATCTTGGTTGGGAGAAGCTCGGCATCATGGCGCTCGGGCTGGCGGCCGTCGCCCTTTTCGTCTGGGCGCTGGCGGCGGCGGCCAAGTTCGCCGGGCCGCAACTGGCGGTGTTGGCGGCTGTGCTCACGGCCATCGACAAACTCGTCAACTCCGTCACGTCCTCGGTCGGCCGCCTCGTCGATGCGTTGAGCGGAGTGGGCAGCGGCATCCTCAACAGGATCATGCCGGGCTCCACTTCGCTGAGCGTGCCCGGCCCCGCGACGACTACGGCC
>CAXTSK010000569.1:0-3719 GCA_964246655.1 uncultured Pyrinomonadaceae bacterium | reverse complement strand
GGGCATCCCCTTCCATTTCGTCAACAACTATCACACAGAGGAGGCGGTCGAGCTGATGCGCGGCGTACGCGCAGACCTCGGCGTCGTCTACGGGACGAACATCATCCGCGAGTCGGTCTTCGGCCTCCCGCGCCTCGGGTCGATAAATCTTCACCAGGGGCTCGCGCCCTTCTACCGCGGCGGGCCGCCCCTCTTCTGGGAGCTGTACAACGGCGAGCGCGAGGTCGGACTTACCGTCCACTTCGTCGCGGCCAAGGTGGATACGGGCGCGGTGCTCTTGCAGGAGACCGTGCCGCTCGCCTACGACGACGCGCACGGCGACGACTTCGAGGCTTTCATCGAAGAGTACACGGCACGCCTGCGCGCGCGCTCGGCCGAGCTGGTCGCGCGCGCGGTCGGGATGATCGCCGAAGGCACACACGAGGCGCGGCCACAGGACACGAGCTTAGGGAAGCGCTACCGGCTGCCGGTCAAGCGCGAGAAGGACGAGTTGCGCCGTCGCCTGCGGGCGCGCCGCCGCGAAACCTCGGCCGCCGCCAAAGGGCAAGCCGCCGACGCGGAGGGGCGATGAAGCAGTCAGCGCTCAAACTGCTGGCGCGCGCAGGCGCCTTCGCGCCTTTCCGGGCGGCGAACCGCGGCCGCGTGCTCATCCTCACCTATCACCGCTTCAGCCGCGGTCGCGACCCGCTCGCCACGCCCGAGTCAGACTTCGACGCGCACCTACGCTATTTGAAAGAGCATTACACGCTCGTCCCGCTCTCACGCGTCGCCGCACATTACGCGGGCCGCGAAGTGTTGCCCGAGGGCGCCGCGTGCGTGACGATTGACGACGGCTTCGCGGACGCGTACGAGATAGCTTTCCCTTTGCTCAAACGTTATGGAGTCCCGGCCACGCTCTTCGTCATCACAGACTTCCTCGACGGGCACGCGTGGATGTGGACGGACAAGATGCGACACGTCGCGCTCGCAACGTCGGCCGAACGGCTCAGCGCCGAAGTGGGCGCGCGCGCTTTCGACTTGAGGCTCGACGGGCGCGACTCGCGCACCGGTGCGGCGGGCCGGGTCAACTCCGAGCTGAAGCATCTCGCGCCCCATGCGCGCGAAGAGGCCATCGAACGCATCGCCCGCGCGCACGGCGTCGAGCTGCCCGAGCGTCCGCCCGCGGAGTTCGGCCCCGTCACATGGGAGCAGGCGCGCGAGATGGACGCGGCCGGTTTGGAGATCGGCTCGCACACAGTCTCGCACCCGATCCTGACGACGACCGACGACGCGCAACTCAGATGCGAACTGCTTGAGTCGCGCGCGCGGCTCGAAGCGGAACTGGGGCACGCCGTCGAACTCTTCTGCTACCCGAACGGCAGCTACGACGAGCGCGTCCGCCGCGAGACCGCGAGCGCCGGTTACGCGTGCGCCGTGACGACCCGGCCCGGCCTCAACGAGCGCCGCGCCGACCCTTTCGCGCTCCGCCGCGTCCCGGCCGAGTCAGACCTGCCGCACTTCGTGCAGAGCACGAGCGGCTTCGAGCAGTTGAAGAACAGACTAAGACCCGTGAACCGTGAACCGTGACAAGTTAAAAGCAGTTCTTATCTCTTCACGGTTTACGGTTTACGGTTCACGGCTTTTATCAAAGATGAAGCGCACGCTGAAGAAGTTGGGAAAGCTGAAGGGCCGCAGCCTCGACGAGCTGCGCGTGCGCGGCGCGCAGGAGTTGGCCGCGCGCGCCGAGCGTCTCGGCATCGGCACGCGCCTGCCGACCGACGCCGAACTCGCGCGCCTCTTCCTTCCCGCTCCGCGCGGGCCTGAGCGGGCGGACGCCGAAGGGCTGCTCGCACACTTCCGCCGCGCGCCGCGGGCCTTCTTCAAAGCCTTCGACGAGCCGGAGACCACGCGCGCCGAGCTGCGCCGCCGCTTCTACGACACGTCCGTCGTCAAAGAGCGCGCGGGCCGCGTCGCACGAGGGCGCTTCGACCTGCTCGGCTTTAAAGACCTCTCCTTCGGCGAGCCCATCGACTGGAACTTCGAGCCCGTCGCGGGCAAGCGCTCGCCGATGAGCCACTGGAGCCGCTTCGTCGAGCTTGACGCCGAGACGGTCGGCGACAAGAAGATCATCTGGGAGCTGAACCGCCACCAACACTTTCTTACCTTGGGTCGCGCCTACTGGCACACGTCCGACGAGGCGCACGCGCGCGCCTTTGCCGCGCACCTCGCGTCGTGGATGGAGCAGCACCCGCCCAAACGCGGCGTCAACTGGATGAGCAGCCTCGAAGTCGCCTTCCGCTCCGTCTCGTGGCTCTGGGCGCTTCACTTCTTCAAGGACTCGACGCACCTCACGCCCGACTCTTTCGCGCGCGCTCTGAAGTACCTTTATCTCAACGGCCGCCACCTTGAGGCGTACCTCTCGACCTACTACAGCCCGAACACGCACCTGACGGGCGAGGCGCTCGGCCTCTACTACCTCGGCGCGTGTCTTCCGGAGCTGCGTCGCGCGGCGCGCTGGCGCGAGACGGGCCGCCGCATCCTCGTTGAACAACTCGCGCGGCAGGTCAGGGACGACGGCGTCTACTTCGAGCAGGCCAGCTACTACCAGCGCTACACGGCCGACTTCTACACGCACTTCCTCCTGCTCGCGCGCGCGTTGGGTGAGCCCGTCGATGACGAGGTGAGCCCGAAGCTCGCCGCGCTCTGCGACCATCTCATGCACTTGACCGCGCCCGACGGCACGACGCCCTTCTACGGCGACGACGACGCCGGACGCCTCGCCCCGCTCGACGACCGCCCGCCCGAAGACTTCCGCGCCACGCTCGCGACCGCCGCCGCCGTGCTCAAGCGCGCGGACTACAAGCACGTGGCAGGGCCGCCCACGGAAGAGACGCTGTGGCTCTGCGGCGCCGCGGGGCTTGAGGCTTTCGACGCGCTCGACGCGCGCGCGCCCGCGGAACTTTCGCGCGCCTTCCCCGACGGTGGCTACTACGTGATGCGCGACGGCTGGACGCGCGAGTCGAACTACATGCTCCTCGACTGCGGCCCGCACGGCGTGGACAACTGCGGCCACGCGCACGCCGACGCGCTCTCGTTCACACTCGCCGCGCGCGGCCGCACGCTCCTCGTAGACCCGGGCACCTGCACCTACACCGGCGCGCGCGAGCTGCGCGACTACTTCCGCCACACGAGCGCGCACAACGCGCTCGTCGTGGACGGCGAAGCCTCGTCCGTCCCGGACGGCGCGTTCAGTTGGTCTACGGCCGCGCGCTGCGGCGCGCGCGAGTGGCTGGGCCGCGCGCGCTTCGACTTCTTCGAGGGCGAGCACGACGGTTATCAAAGACTGCCCGACCCTGTCACGCACCGCCGCTCCGTCCTCTTTCTCAAGGGCGACTACTTCGTCATCCGCGACGAGGCGGACGCGCGCGACGGCCACCGCTACGAGCTGCGCTTCCACTTCCCCGCGGACGCCGCGCCGCAGGTTCAGGGTGAACACCCGGCCGTCCGCGTCGTTGACGCTTCGTTGCCGGGCATCGAGCTACACGCACACGGCGGGCAAGGCCGCTGGCGCGTTGAAGATGGTTGGGTCTCGTCGTGCTACGGCGCGCGCGTCGCCGCGCCGGTCTGGACGTTCGAGGCCGAGGGCGAAGGGCCGCGGGACTTCGTCACCGTCGTCGTGCCGCGGGCGGGCCGGGCCTCTGGATGGACGGAGGGCATCGCAGCCAGGATAGGGTGCTGGC
>CAXTSK010000568.1:0-3722 GCA_964246655.1 uncultured Pyrinomonadaceae bacterium | reverse complement strand
GTATACGCTCGGCCGTCTTGATGATCGGCGGCAGGCGCGTCGCCGCCGCGGCCGGCGCACGGCCGTAAATCAGCCGGGCCAGTTCCACGATCCCGGAGTTGAGGCGCTCGTACTCCTCCTGAGCCGCCTCCCATTCGAGGAGCGCGGCGTGGAGTTCCGAGATCAACTCGTCGTTAGCCGTCTCCCAACGGCGCGTCGCCGCCTCCGCCTGCGGCAGGAACTCCGCGCGGTACTCCGGGAAGGTGACGCGGCCCGCCCTGACGGAGGCGACGATGGCCGCGACCTTGCGCAGCCGCTCGACGCGCGACTCGATCATTTCGTCCGTCGCCCGCGCGGCGAACAGGCGGTAGAGCGGCCCGTCGTCCAGCCCCGAGTCCCGCAGCAGCGTATCGACCTCGACGAGGATCAGGGTCGCGCGTTTGAGGCGCTCGCGCTCGCGCCCGTTCTCCAGCAGGAGCGCGTAGTCCGACCCCAGCGACCGCAGGAACAGGTCTGAGGCGTGGAACGCGTCGTGACGCTTGAGAAGCTGAAGCAGACGGGCCGGGAGGTAGGGCACGCCGACCGCGCCGAGAACGGCGTCAGCAGTCTGCCTCTGCATCTTCGCCACGTTCCGGTGCGGGGCATCGAAGAAAGCTCCGAGCTGAAACCTGTCCGCCGCGCGCGCGCCGCCGGCGGCCGTCGAGGTCGCGACGGGTCTCTCTTCCGGGTATTCCGAGTCGAAGCGCGGGGGCTTCGCCCGCGGCTTCGGCGGCGCGGGCTCGGCGCGCCGCGACCGCAGGACGAAATCGACGAGTCGGCCGAAGGCGTTCTTGAGGAGGTCGATGAGCTTACGTAACATACTGGCGCGAGGAGGCCGAAACTTGCCAGGAGGACGCGAAATGGCCCGGATTCGGGGCCGATCTTTGAGCTTGCGAGGCGCGCGGAAGTATAGCACTGGGGGAAGCTTGCTTGACAGTCGCATTGCTTGTTCCCTAGTCTTGCGTGAAAGGCACGTCCGCTGTACCTGCCTGCCTTAAATTCCGGAAGGTAATTCGATCAAACAAAATGATAAAAGAGGAAATCAAGAACCTTATCGAGCAGAAGGGCGCCCGGGTGGGCGTCATCGGGCTCGGGTACGTCGGCCTGCCCCTGGCGGTCGAGTTCGCGCGCAAGGGGCTGCGCGCCGTCGGCTTCGAGGTGGATACGCGCAAGGCCGAGCTGATTAATAAAGGTGAGAGCTACATCGGCGACGTGCACTCCGCGGCCCTCGCCGAGGTCGTCAAGGCCGAGCGGCTGCACGCGACCGTCAACTTCGACGAGCTGGCCGAATGCGACGCCATCATCATCTGCGTCCCGACCCCCCTGCGGAAGACGAAGGAGCCCGACATCTCCTACATCCTCGCCGCCGCGGAGCAGATACAGAAGCGCCTGCGGCGCGGGCAGCTCGTCATCCTCGAATCCACGACCTACCCCGGCACGACCGACGAAGTGCTCCTGCCGATGTTCGAGGAGGGCGGCCTGAAGTTGGACGAAGACTTCCTGCTCGCCTTTTCACCTGAGCGCGTTGACCCCGGCAACCCGCAGTTCCACACCGACAACATCCCGAAGGTGGTCGGCGGCTGCACGGACGACTCGACCGAGGTCGCCGCGGCGCTCTACGAGTTAATAGTTAAAGAAGTGCACGCGGTCTCTTCGGCGCGCGTGGCCGAGGCGGCGAAGCTTTTAGAGAACACCTTCCGCGCCGTGAACATTGGGATGGCGAACGAGATGGCGCGGCTCTGCTACCATCTCGGCATCGACACGTGGGAGGTCATCCGCGCGGCGGCGACCAAGCCGTTCGGCTTCATGGCCTTCTACCCCGGCCCCGGCATCGGCGGCCACTGCATCCCGCTCGACCCGCACTATCTTTCGTGGAAGGCGCGCCAGCACGGCTTCGACTCGCGCTTCATCGGGCTGGCCGAGGAGGTCAACTCGCGCATGCCCGAGCACGTCGTGACGCTCGTCACCGACGCCCTGAACGAGGAGCAGAAGTCTCTCAAAGGCTCGCGCGTGCTCATCCTCGGCGTCGCCTACAAGAAGGACATCGACGACGTGCGCGAGAGCCCCGCGCTCTCCATCATCGACCGCCTGCGCGCGAAGGGCGCCGACGTGGCTTACCACGATCCCTTCGTCACGGAGGTGCGCTTCGACGACGCGCACACGCAAGGCGGGGGTGAGCCCTTGCAGTCGCTCGAACTCACCGACGAGGAGCTTGCGCGCGCGGACTGCACGCTGATCGTCACCGACCACACCCAGGTGGACTACGACCGCGCCTGCAAGCTCTCGAAGCTCATCGTAGACACGCGCAACACCCTCTCCCGCGACCAGCGCCGCGCAAGCTGCGCCAAGATCATCAGGCTGTAAGCGCTAAGTTCAAAGTTACAAGTTCAAGGTTCAAAGTTGAAGGCCGCAGTTCTTAACTTTGAACCTTGAACTTGTAACTTTGAACTTATCCTTTTCGACGTGGGCGGGTCGGGGTTAGAATGGCCCCGACTCGCCCCCCTTCTTTTGGTCGAGAGTCGTAGGAGTTAGCCCATCATGACAACGCAGGCGAAGGAGAGACTTCCCTTAGAGGAGGTCGCGAACTGCGCGACGCACGGGGTGGGGCTGGCCTTGAGCGTGGCCGGGCTCGTCGCGCTCGTCGCGCTGGCGTGGGGTTACGGCGACGCGTGGCACCTCGCGAGCTGCGGCGTCTACGGCGCGTCGCTCGTCGCGCTCTACCTCGCCTCGACGCTCTATCACGGCGCGCGCGCGCCGCGCGCGAAGCAGCTCTTTCAGGCGCTCGACCACTGCGGCATCTACCTGCTTATCGCGGGGACGTACACGCCTTTCACGCTCGTCACGCTGCGCGGCCCCTGGGGGTGGACGCTGTTCGGGCTGGTGTGGAGCTTGGCGCTGGCGGGCATCGTCTTCCGCGTCGTCTTCGGCGAGCGCTACCGGCCGCTGGCCGTCGCGTCCTACGTGCTGCTGGGTTGGCTCTGCGTGGTCGCCGTCAAGCCGATACTCGAACTCGTCCCTTTGGGCGCGCTCGCCTGGATCGCGGCCGGGGGCTTCGCCTACACGACGGGCGTCTTCTTCTTCGCCGCCAAGCGCATCCCGCACCACCACGCCATCTGGCACCTCTTCGTCCTCGGCGGGAGCATCTGCCACTACGTCGCCGTCTTCCTCTACGTTTTGCCGACGAGGGGCTGACTCCGAAGGCGGGCACCCGGCCGGTGATATACTCCGGCCACACATGGAAACCCTCCTACACATCGACTGGAAGGCGGTCTTCGTCCCGACGGTTTCGCTGCTGGAGATCGCGTTGCGGGGGACGCTCGTCTACCTGCTGCTCTTCTTCGTGCTGCGGGTGCTGCGGCGGGAGGCGGGGGCGCTGGGCATCTCCGATTTACTGGTCGTCGTCATCATCGCGGACGCGGCGCAGAACGCGATGTCGAGCGAGTACAAGTCCGTGACGGAGGGCGCGGTGCTCGTGGGCACTATCATCGCTTGGGACTATTCGCTCGACTGGCTCGGCTTCAGATTCCCCGCGCTCCAACGCCTGCTGCGCCCCGCGCCGCTGCCGCTCGTCACGGACGGGCGGATGATCAAGCGGAACATGCGCAAGGAGATGATCACCACGGAGGAGTTGATGAGCCTGCTGCGCGAGGAGGGCGTCGAGAGCCTCGACGAGGTGAAGTCGTGCCGCCTCGAAGGCGACGGAC
>CAXTSK010000567.1:0-3731 GCA_964246655.1 uncultured Pyrinomonadaceae bacterium | reverse complement strand
CCTTTAAAGCCTCGGCCGACGCTCGCGCGGGCTCCTCGTCAATGTCCGACAGAACCACGCGCGCCCCGTGCGCCGCGAACAGCTCCGCGCACGCGCGCCCGATCCCGCGCGCCGCGCCGGTGATGATGGCGACCTTGCCTTCGAGTAGCTGCATGCTTTAGCCCTTCGCCTGTTCTTCCTCGCGCAGGACGCGGTGCAGGATTTTGCCGACGGCCGTCTTGGGGAGGCTCTCGCGTATCTCGACCTTCGTGGGGACTTTGAACTCGGCGAGGCCGCGCGTGCAATGTTCGGTCAGTTCCTCGGGCGTGGCCGAAGCATTCTGCTTGAGGACGACGCAGGCTTTGACCGTCTCGCCGCGGTAGGCGTCGGGGATGCCGATGACGGCGGCCTCCATGACGGCCGGGTGCTCGTAGAGCACGCCTTCGACCTCGGACGGGTAGACGTTGAAGCCGCTCACGATGATCATGTCCTTCTTGCGCTGGACGATGTACGTGTAGCCGTCCTCGTCCATGCGCGCCACGTCGCCCGTGTAGAGCCAGGTGCGCCCGTCGGCGTCCTGCCGCAGGGCGATGGCCGTCTCGTCGGGCCGGTTCCAGTAGCCCTTCATCACCTGCGGGCCGGCGATGCACAGCTCGCCCTCTTCGCCCGCGGGCACCTCGCGCTCGCCCGTCTCAAGGTCAACGATCTTGATGTCGGTGTCGGGCAGAGGCAGCCCGATGCTGCCGGGCTTGCGCCGGTCGAGCGCGGGCGTCGTGTGCGTGACGGGCGAAGCCTCGGAGAGCCCGTAGCCCTCTTTCAGGGTGCCGCCCGTGAGGCGCTCGAACTGCTCGATGACCTCGACGGGCAGAGGGGCCGAGCCGCTGTTGAAGTTGCGTATGCGGTCGAGGCCGTACTCCTTCGCGCGCGGGTGGTTGAGCAGGGAGATGTAGATGGTCGGGACGGCCGGGAAGAAGGTCGGTTGATATTCTCTTATCGCGTTGAGCAGCATCTCCACGTCGTACTTCGGGATGAGTATCTGCTGCGCGCCGCGCCAGACGCCCTCCATCATGCCGACCGTGAAGCCGTAGATGTGGAAGTACGGGATGACGAGGAGGTAGCTGTCTTCGCCCCTGCGCAGCTCGCTGTGCGCCCAGCAGCCGGTCTGGATGACGTTGGCGAAGATGTTGTAGTGCGTCAGCATCGCGCCCTTCGGCACGCCCGTCGTGCCGCCGGTGTATTGGAGGACGGCCACGTCCTCCGGCTCGATGTCAACGGAAGGCAGGTCGGGTTCATCGACGGAGGCGAGCAGGTCTGCGAGTCGCCGCGTGCCTTCGACCGACGGGCACGGCGCGGCGGCGGCGGAGTATTCCATGACCGAGGTGACGACGACGTGCTCGATGCCGGTCTGGTCTTTGACGGCGAGCGTGACCGGCGCGAGCACGTCGAGCGTGAGGAGCACGCGCAGGCCGCAGTCCTTCGCGACGACGGCGACCTCGCGCGGCGTGTAGAGCGGGTTGACGTTGACGACCACCGCGCCGAGACGCAGGACGGCGAAGGCCGCGACGACGTACTGCGGGCAGTTCGGCAGCATGATGCCGACGCGGTCGTCCTTCTTCACGCCCAGCGCGTGCAACGCCGCGGCCAGTTTGTCCGACTGCCCTTTAATCTGCGCGAACGTCATGTGCGCGCCGAGGAAGGCCGTCGCCGGACGGTCGGGCACCTCCGCGGCCGCCAACCGCAGAATCTCGTGCAGAGGCCGCCGCGGGTAGTTCATGTGCGGCCGCACCCAGTAGTCGTAACGCTCCAGCCACGGCCGCGCCGCGTAAGGCGACGCTGTCTCCCTTCCCGCTTCCGCTTTGCTCATAAGCCTCCTCGATAATGGGGTGTTGGGTTCTGGGTTTTAGGTGTTGGGGTAAGCAATGTGTCTTTTACCCAACACCCAATACCTAACACCCAACACCCTCTTAGACAATCGTACGGCCGCCGTCAACAACTATCGTCTGGCCGGTGATGTAGTTCGAGGCGTCGGAGGCGAGGAAGACGGCGACGCCTTTGAGTTCGCCCGCGTCGCCGACGCGCGGGATCGGGCTGCGAGATTTTATCGACGCCTCGGCCTGCTCGATGACGGCGTCGGCGAGGCGCGAGTGAAAGAAGCCAGGGGCGATGGCGTTGACGCGAATGCCCTGCCGGCCCCACGTCGCGGCCAGCTCGCGCGTCAGGCCGAAGAGCCCCGCCTTCGACGCCGCGTAGCCGACGTAGTGCGGGCCGTCGGCCGAAGACTGCAAGCCCGAGACCGAAGAGACGTTGATGACGCGGCCGTACGAACGCTTCAACATCTCGCGCCCGGCGGCCTGCGCGAAGAGGAACGCGCCCGTCAGGTTGACGCCGATGACACGCTCCCACTTGTCGAGCGGCATCTCCTCGGGCCGCGCGCCCCACGAGACGCCCGCGTTGTTGACGAGGATGTCCAACTGCCCGAACGCCTCGACGGTTTTACTGACGACGGCTTGCACCTGCTCCTGCTTCGACACGTCGCAGAGCATCCCTTCGACCTTGAAGCCGCGACCGCGGAACTCTTCGAGCGTGGGCGCAAGCCACTCCTCGCGCCGCGCGCACAGCATCAGAGACGCGCCCGCCTCGGCCAGCCCCTCGGCCATCTCCTTCCCCAACCCGCGCGAGCCGCCCGTCACAATCGCCACGCGCCCCGAGAGGTCGAACAGTTCTTTCACGTGCTTTGTCATTCTTTATCTTTCGATTGCGGAATGTGGATTTCGGATTGCGGATTGGAAGACGGCTTTGATTTTAAATCCGCAATCCGAAATCCGCATTCCGCAATTCAAATGATGAGGCGCGCGATGCGCTCGCGGTGGTAGGTGGCGTCGCCGAAGAGCGTCTCGGACGACTTGCTGCGCTTGTAGTAGAGCTGTAGGTCGTGCTCCCACGTAAACCCGATGCCGCCGTGCACCTGCACGCCGCGGTTGGCAACCTCACGGTAGGCGTCCGAGCAGTAAGCCTTCGCGACGGAGACCGCGGCGCGCGCCGCCGGGTCGTCCTCGGTCAGAGCCCACGCGGCATAGTACGCGGCCGAGCGCGCGCTCTCCGTCATCAGAAGCATGTCGGCGCACATGTGCTGCACGGCCTGGAACGACCCGATGGCGCGGCCGAACTGTTGGCGCGTCTTCGCGTACTCGACCGTCGTGTCGAGCACCCACTGCATCCCGCCGACCATCTCCGCGCACAAGACGGCCGTCGCCACTTCCAACGCGCCGCCGAGCGCCCCGCGCGCATCTCCGTCCGCCCCGAGCGCATCGCCTTCGGCCACGCTCACGCCCTCGAACGCGACCTCATAAAGCTTCCGCGTCGCGTCCATCGAAGGCATCGGTTTGACGGTCAGACCTTCCGCCTCTCTTTCGACGGGGAGCAGCGCCAGCGAGTCGCCGTCGCGCGCCACGCAGATGAGCAAGTCCGCGACGCCCGCGTCCGGCACGAACAGCTTTCGACCGTTCAAGGAGAAGCGCCCGCCCTCACGCGTCGCCCCGAGCTTCACGGCATCCGCGTCCCAACTCGCGCCCTCTTCGAGCAGAGCGACCGTCGCCCTCAACTCCCCGGCCGCAATCGGTTCGAGATACTTCGCGCGCTGCTCCGCAGAGCCCGTGCGCTCGACGAGCGCCGCCGCGAACAGCGTCGAGAGGAACGCGCCCGGCAGGCACGCGCGCCCCATCTCCTCGGCCACGCCTGCTATCTCGACCAGC
>CAXTSK010000566.1:0-3734 GCA_964246655.1 uncultured Pyrinomonadaceae bacterium | reverse complement strand
GGTCGGAACACTACTACTACAAGGCGCTCGCGCTCGAACACTTGGGGCGCGCGGCGGAGGCGCGCTCGCTCTACGAGCGTCTGGCCCGCCTCAACGACGAACGGCAGATGCTCGAAGCAGAGCCTTGGCCGGCCGCGGGCGCGATCCGCTTCGCGCTGGCTGGCGCGGGACTCAAGGCGCTCGGGCGCAACGCGGAGGCGCGCACCGCCTTCGAGCGCGCGCTCAAGCTCGAACCGCAGAACGAGCTGGCGCGCGCGCAACTCGCGGAGCTGGGTGCGCCGCGCAAGGCCGCGACACGCGCGGGCGGACTCTGACGACAGACGTGAGATGACCTTCGACGCCTGATGACGGCGACGACGATGATGATGACCAAACGCATGACCTTCGCGCTGCTGCTCGCACTCTGCCTTCCGGTGTTGTGCGCGGCGCGCGCGCAGTCGAACGCCTCCGCGAAGGTCGTCCGCCCGCGCATGCTCCTGGGCGAGCGCGACCCGCTCACGGGGCTCGCCGCGCTGCGCGCGAGGTACGCCGCTGGTGTGCGCCCCTCTGATGATTTGGCGGGCTGGGCGCTCACGTACCTTCTGACGAACGACGAGGCTTACGCGCGCCGCGCCGTCGAGGAGATGCGGCGCACGCGCCCGCCCGAGAAGGCAGGCTCGCGCACCTACCCCGACTACGTCCGCTGGTCGCTCGCCTTCGACTGGCTCTACAACTACCCGGGCTTCGACGCGGCGCTCAAAGACCGCGTGGCCGCCGAGCTGGTCAAGGGCGCGGGGCAGATGCTCGAAGATCAGTCGCTCAAAGACCCGGCGCTCTCAATGTACCACAACTACACCGTGCGGTACTTGACGCTCGCGGCGTTCGCGCTCACGGCCGTCGAGGGCCACCCGTCGGTCGAGCGCGAGGCCGCGCCGATGCGCGAGCGCGCGCGGCGCGTGTGGGAGCACATACTCGACCTCACGGACTTCATCACGCCCGACGGCGGCTATCACGAGTCGATGGACTACCAGCGCATCACCTACGCGCCGCTGGCCCTGCTCGCGGAACTCGGCCGCACCGCGTACGGCGTTGACCCGGCGCTGCGCTACACGGTCTTCCGGCACTACACGGACACGTACCTCTACAAGGCTCTGCCCGACGGCACGACCTCGCGCCTCGGCGACAACGAGTTCCCCTTCATGCGCGCGCAGGACAACGTGGTGCTCGGCTACGCCGTCCATCGCTTCAAAGACCCTTACGCCGCGTGGATGCTGCGCGAGTCGGGGTGGCCCGAGACGAAGAATTGGTACATCCCGGTCACGCAGTTTCTTTGGGACGACCCTTCTGTCCCCGCGCGCGACCCGGCGCTTTCGACGGAGGCGGAGCTTTCGCGTCAACATCTTTTCCGTGGCACGGGCCACCTCGTCATGCGCGACGGCTTCGGGCCGGACTCGACGTGGATCGAGTTCAACTCGGGGCCGTACCTCGCCAAGCACCAGCACCTCGACCAGAATCACTTCACCGTCTACCACAAGGGCTACCTCGCGACGGAGAGCGGCGCCGACTACACTGACACGGAGAGCCCGCATTACCTCAACTACTACCGCCGCACGGTCGCGCACAACTCGATGCTCGTCTACGACCCGCGCGAGCGCTTCTTCTGGGCGGAGAACCTTTGGCCCGCGGCCAACGACGGCGGGCAGCGCATGAACTCTTCGCGCTACTGGAACACCGTACGCAGCCGCGAGGACTTCCGGCGTACGCGCGAGCTGTGGGACGAGGGGCGGATGGTGGCGACCGACTATCAGCCCGGCGCGTACCAGTACGCGCGCGGAGACGCCAGCCGCGCCTACAACTCTTCGAAGGTGGAGCTGTTCACGCGCGAGCTGGTCTACACGCCGGCCGACAACGTCCTCTACGTCTTCGACCGCGTGCGCAGCACCGACCCGAGTTTTAAGAAGGCTTGGCTCCTGCACGGGGTCGGCGAGCCGCGCATCACCTCTAACGAGCGCGGGCGCGACGCGGGGCACGGCGGCACGAGTTACACGAACGCTTCGGATTTCACGTACGAGGACGGGCGCGGCGCTTTGCGCGTACATACCTTGCTTCCGGCTGAACGCGAGGTGACGAAGCGCGGCGGGGATGGCAACGACTTCTGGACGCCGGGCGACGAGCGCGGCGGCGCGTGGGGCTCGGGGCAGAACTGGCCGCTCGACCCGCCCGAGGGCGGCCCGCTCCCCGCAGACCCTTACCTGCGCAAGATGTGGAAGACCTTCTGGGGCGACGACTTCGACAAACTCCTTCAGTCGAACACGCGCGCCGTCGTCCCCGCGCATTGGCGCGTCGAGGTCTCGCCGACGAAGGCGGCGAAGGAAGACATGTTCCTCAACGTCTTGGAGATCGGCGAACGCGGCGCGTTGCGCGTGCGAAAGGTCGAGCTGGCCGACGGCGAGAGCCTGACGGGCGCGGTCATAGAGGGCGGCGTGCTCGCCGTCTTCGCCGCGGTTGACGGCGAAGTCGCGGACGGCGAGGTCACCGTACCGGACGTGGAGTCGAGCGCACTCCTCCTGACGGGCCTGCGCCCGGACGCGAAGTACGAGCTGCAACTGACGGGCGGGCGCGCCAACTGGCGCGGCGGCCTCTACAACGGCGTCCCCGCGTGGCAGCACACGGCGATGACGAACGGCGCGGGCGTCCTCTACCTGCCCTCCTTCAAAGGGCAGCGCGACGGCCGCCTGCGCGTGCACCTCCTCAAGCAAGAGTAGTTTCGGAATAATCGAGTGACGCGCGCCGTCGTCTTCTGCACGACGCACGCGCCGAGGCGCTGACGAGATGAGAATAATCCGCGGAAGTCTTTCGGCGGCCCTGTGCGTGCTGCTGCTGTGCGGCGTCGTCGCGGCACAGGGCCGCGGTCGTGCGGCGCGACCGCCCGCCAAACGTCGCCAACTCGTCGAGGTCAACCAGGTGGCGAAGGCCGACCCTAAGCACCCGGGCGCGGGCGTGGGGGCGACCCGGGTGCCCGGCCGCGGGGGCACGCCCGTGCGCGACTCTGTCGTCGTCGTGCGCGGCGACCGCATCGTCGCGGTCGGCGCGCGCTCTTCCGTGCGAGTCCCCGCGGGCGCGGAGGTCTTCGAGGCGCGCGGGATGACGCTGCTGCCCGGACTCATAGACGCGCACTTCCACATCGACGGCGACGACCCGCTGCCCGCGCTCTTCCTCTCTCATGGGGTGACTTCGCTGCGCGACCCCGGCCAGTGGATCGAGGCTTACGACGCGGCGCGCGCCGCCGCCGCGCCCTTCTCGCGCCTCTTCCTGATGGGGCCGCACTTCGACTCGCCGCCCGCCGCGTACCCGTTGGACTCATACATCGTGCGCGACGCGGACGAGGTGCGCGCAGGCGTCGCGCGCTTCGCCGCGCAGGGCGCGACCGGCTTCAAGGTCTATTTCCGTCTCCCGCTCGGACTCATCCGCGTCCTCTGCGAGGAGGCGCACGCGCGCGGGCTGCCCGTCACCTCGCACCTCGAAATAGTTGACGCAGGCGAAGCCATCCGCGCGGGCGTGGACGGCGTCGAGCACGTCACCTCGTTCGGCACCGCGCTGACCCCGACGCGCGAGGCGGAGAAGTACCGGCAGGCCGTGCTCGCCGGCAACGACGCGCGGCGCGAGGGGCGCTACGAGGTCTGGGACAAGATAGATTTGGACTCGCCGCGCGGCGTTGCCGGCGAGCACGGCCTGGCGGGTCATCTCCGCCTCGC
>CAXTSK010000565.1:0-3746 GCA_964246655.1 uncultured Pyrinomonadaceae bacterium | reverse complement strand
CTCAACGCCAATGGCTTCGGGTTCACGCGCGACTACCGCGCCAAGGTGGGCTTCACGCGCCGCACCAACACGAACCGCACGGCGCTCTTCGCGCGCCAGAACTCGGAGCTCGACCCGAAGGCCCGGCTGACCTCGTGGCGCGTCAACTACACCGCCTTCGCCGACAACGACTGGCAGGGCCGCCTGCAACTGTGGGTCGCGGCCACGCAGGTCAGGTTCGACTTCAGACGGCAGACCTACTTCAACGCGGGCGTCAACACCGGCGGCGAGCGCGTCTTCGAAGAGGAGTTCGGCCCGAAGCGCACGGCCGTCCGCGCAGGCGCCTTTGCGGGCGACGACCCTGAGCGCACCACACACTCCCGCAACCTCTTCGTCCGCGCCGGCACGACCCCGAGCAAGAAGTACTCGGCCTTCGTGCGCGTCAGCCACACCTGGGGCGAGTTGGATTTCGACTCGGGCGGCGGCCCGCGCTTCCCGCGCGTCAGCCCCGGCGCGCTTCTCAACCCGCGCGCGCCGCGCGACCCCGGCCCCGGCAACTTCCTCGACATGTCCGCCAACTTCACCTTCCAGCCGGCGGACGCGCTGCGGGCCTCGCTCGACTACACGAGGTCGCGCCTGCGCCGCTACGACACCGGGCGCGTCGCCTTCGACGACAACATCTACGCCCTGCGCGCCACCTACCAGTTCACGCGCTTCACCTTCACACGCGCGCGCGTGGACTACGACACGCTCGACGCCAACGTGCGCGGGCAGTTCCTCTTCGGCTGGACGCCGAACCCCGGCACCGCCTTCTACGTCGGCTATAACGAAGACACGAACCGCAACGGCTTCAACCCGTTCACGGGCGAGCAGGAGCCGGGCTTCCGCCGCAACGACCGCACCTTCTTCCTCAAGATGTCGTACCTGTTCCGGCGCAACCTGTAGGGCGGCGCTCAACTCAGATGAACCTCCTTGTGGCCGTAGAGCAGCTCGGCGTCGATGCCGCGCCGCCGGCACTCTTCGACGAGCTGGTTGGAGTACACGATGGGGCGCGACTCGTCCGTGTATTGGAGCGAGGTCAGGAAGGTGCACTAGGGCTCGCGGCCCATCGCGTAGACGTAGACCTGCTGCGGCCGGAGCCTGTCCACGATGAGGATGGCCTTATCGTAGGTCGAGCCGCTGAAGCGCCGCGACTGATCGTTCTTCCGCGTCAGCGAGCGCGTCAACAGCGGCCCGTAGAGCCAGCTCATCGGCGCGCCGTCACACTCCATCCCGAGCAGCAGCAGGTCAACGTCGCCGACCAGTTCATGGATGTGGTCGTACATCCGCGGTTCGAGGTTGTTCGAGTCGGCCGCCATAACGACCGAGCGCCCGCCGACGTTGACGTGAAAGGCCATCTTCGTGCGGATGTCGAGGTCTGCGTGCTCGCCCAGGAAGGGCAACCCCGTGATGTGGCCGCCTTCGATGGGTATCTCCTCAAGCCCCGCCGTCTCGTAGATCTGTTTGAAGCCGACGGCGCGGAGGATGAGCTTGAGAGACGGGTCGATGCGGTCGCCGCCCGCGCTGGCCGGGATGATGACGTTCTTCGTCTTGTGGCGGAGTTGGAGCAGCGTCTCGAACATGACGTGATCCTGGTGGTTGTGCGTGAGCACGACGTAGTCGATGGTCTCCGGCAAATCGGCGAACGTGTAGCGGCTCATCCCGCCGTCGTACTTGTAGCTGACCATCGGGTCGCACAGGATGCTCACGCCCTTCGCTTCGAGCAGGACGCAGGCGTGGCCGAAGTAGCGTACGCGCAGGCCGTCGCCCTCGAACCGCGGCGCGGGCGCGGGCGCCTCCTCCGTGAAGAGCGTGTTGAAGAACGGCTCGTCCGCGGCCCCGACGCCCAGCAGCTCGCGCACACGTCCGGAGGGCTGCGGCTTTGACTTCATGCCGAACAGCTCGTCGAGCCCTTCGTGCCGGAAGGGGACGTTGAGGTACAGGCCGCCGTCGCTCCTGAGGCGCGGCGTGCTGAAGACGAAGGGGCGGCCGTCGCACGTCGCCTCGGAGAGGAGGAGGCTCTGCGACGCTTCGTTGTAGAACCTGCTCCGGTAGAGCAGCCCCTCGATGAAGCGCACGGCCGGGTTGTCGTTCAGGTCGTAGACGAGTTCCACGTAACCGCGCAAAGGCTCGGGCACGCGCTCGTAGAAAGGCTCTAAGGAGTAACCGTTGGCCTCGGCGGCGAGCATCTCCTCAAGCTCTTTCACCGCGCCCGCCAGTTCCAGCATGGGCGCCTGCGCGTCCTTCGTCGCTTGTAACAGTTCCCTCACCTCGCCGACCTTGTCTGCGCCGTAGTTGAGGAAGGGGCCGCCGAGCATGGCCGGGTTCTTGAGCGCGGCGACGTGCACCTGAGGCGCGGCCACGAACGACTCCAACATCTTCAGGTGCGCGTTGGCGACGTACATCGCGGCGCTCACGGGCGGGATGAGGTAGGGCCACGCGTACCACTGGTTGAACAGCGGCTCGGCGAGGACGTTCTGCTTGAGGTAAACGCTTTGACTCATAACGCAGGACTCACTTTCCTTATGTGTGCTCTGTCTCAGTAAGTAAACGTCTTGCTGACGAGGGACGCGTCCGTCAACCCGAATCCGAACTGCGCGGGCATCAAGCCGGGGCCGCGCGCGGCGTAGGAACGCTCGGTTAAAGGCGCCAGCCCGTAGGATTGATCGACGGCGCGGATCGTGACCGTCGCGCCCGGTCTGCCGACCAGCGTCAGCTCCGCGCCCTGCTCCTTCAGCCCCCAGTATTGAATGACGAGCCACTTCGACGGCGCGTGCGCGTCGCCGATTGGTTCGAGCGCTCGGCCGTCGAGGCTGGCCGCTTGCAGCCAGTCGCCGCGCTCGACGCCGAGTTGCAGGAGCGGCGCGCCGCGCGCGGAACGGAGGCGCACGCGGAGAGTCCTCCGCCCGTCGCTCGTCGAATCTTCGAGCAGCTCGGCGCGCGGCGGCTCGAACGTGGCGGCGGGCGCGGTCGCCTGCAAGAACTGGAAGGAGGACGCGGGGAAGAAGTCCGGCAGCGCGGCGTGCGCGGCGTCCGCGCCGAGGAACTGTTTCGTCCAGTCGTCAGCGATCTCGTCCGTGCTGGCCCAGACGGCCTTACCCGTGTCGGCGTTCAGCGCGTAGAAGATGCTGTCGGGCGCGGGGCGCTCCGCGCCGTAGCCCGAGACGAGATAGCACCAGAGCACGCAGCCGACGCCCGCCGCCGCGGCACACATCTGCAAGGCGCGCCCCGACCTCGGCCCCAGCAGGCTCAGGTGCGGGGCCAGCAGGCTCAGCAGCAACGCGTAGAGCAGCACGACGGCCCACGACCAGACGAGCGAAAGGCCGACGAAGAGCAGGTAGACGAGCGGCGCGAGCAGCAAAAGCCCCGGCAGCGCGCCCAGCGACGAGGCAACGAGCAGCCGCCGCGGCGCGCGCGAGTCGGCCGCATCTGTCGAAATCAGCAGCGCAGCGGCGAGGCCCGCCAGAGCAAAGAGCAAAGGCCACACGAACAGGTAGCTCGCGCCCTTGAAGGCGACGCCTGTTGCTACACCGAGCACGACCCACCACAACAGTCCGCCCAACGTCAACTCGTACGGGTTTGCCCTCCTGCCGAACCTCCCATAGACGAGCGAGGCGAGCGCGAGACTCAACAGAGCGAAGCCCAGAACGTAGACACGCAGGTTGTATGCGTCGCTCCAAATGACCGTCATGTCGGTGACGCGCGCCGCGCGCACGACCCAACAGAAC
>CAXTSK010000564.1:2620-3772 GCA_964246655.1 uncultured Pyrinomonadaceae bacterium | reverse complement strand
GGCCGCAGCACGTCCTCGGCCTTAATCATCTCCCGCCTACCCGCCATGTTCACCTCCGCATTTACCCGCATGATACATTAGAAGTCAGAAGTCAGTAGTCAGTAGAAGAACCTTCTCGTTAAGAACCGCGCGGTTGTCATCATCAACTTCCGACTATCAGAGGCTACTGACTACTGACTTCTGACTACTGTCTACTGACTTCATTATGCCGATTCGCAACGTTCTCATCTGCACGACACAGGTTCCGTTCACGACCGGCGGCGCGGAGTCGCACGTCGAAGGCTTGCGGCGCGCGCTCGTGGGCGCGGGTTACAACGCGGAGGTGGCGGCGCTTCCCTTCAAGTGGTATCCGCCGTCGGAGATAATGCGCGGCGCGCTCGCGTGGCGGATGCTCGACGTGACCGAGGCCAACGGCAAGCCCATCGACCTCGTCGTCGGGATGAAGTTCCCCGCTTACACGGTCGCGCACCCGCGCAAGGTTCTGTGGGTCATCCACCAGTACCGCTCGGCCTACAACCTCTGGGGCACGCCCTTCGACGACCTCTCGACCTACCCCGACGGCCCGCGCGTGCGCGACCTCGTGCACCACTGCGACGAGCGCTTCATCCCCGAAGCGCGCAAGGTCTTCGCCAACTCGCGCGCGGTGGCCGAGCGGATGCTGCGCTACAACCGCATCGAGAGCGAGCCGCTTTACCACCCGCCGCCGCGCGCCGCGAGCCTTCGCGCCGGGGCGCAGGGCGACTACGTCTTCTACCCAAGCCGGCTTGAGCCGCAGAAGCGGCAGGAGTTGCTCATCGAGGCGATGTCATTCACGCACACGCCCGTCCGCGCCGTCTTCGCGGGCTCGGCGCATGACATGGCCCGCTACGAGTCTTTGGTCAAGCAGTCCGGCGTCGGCGACCGCGTCGAATTGCGCGGGTTTGTGGCCGAGGACGAGTTGATCGAGCTGTACGCGAACGCGCTCGCCGTCTGCTACCTGCCGTTCGACGAGGACTACGGTTACGTGACGCTGGAAGGGATGCTCTCTTCGAAGCCGGTCGTCGTGCCGCGCGACGGCGGCGGCGCGACCGAGTTCGTTGAGCACGACTCCGAGGGCTTCGTCTCCGACCCCGACCCGCGCGCGCTCGCCGAATGCCTCGACCAGCTCTACGC
>CAXTSK010000564.1:0-2610 GCA_964246655.1 uncultured Pyrinomonadaceae bacterium | reverse complement strand
GTGCGGCCCGCCCCCCCCCCCCGGCGCGCGCGCCTATTGCCCCCCCCCGCTCACCCCCGCCCGCGCGCGCGCCCGCCGCATGGGCGAGCGCGGCCGCGAAAAACTCCTCGCGCTGAATTTGTCGTGGGAGAACGTCGTCGAGAAGATAATCAGCGCCGCGGGCTGAAAAAGCAGGAGACAGTAGTCAGTAGCCGGTAGAAGAGCTGTCGTCTCTCGAACCCGACGGTTTTTCTACTGTCTCCTGTCTCCTGTCTACTTTCTTCTTGTACTCCTCCGATTCGAGGAAGGCGCGGCTCAGGCTGCGGTAGTCTCTGTTGCGCGAGAGCACGCCGAGCCAGAAGTCGAAGCCTTCACGGTCGGGGTCGCGCCCGAGGTAGCCGAAGAAGTGCGCGCGCACGTACGCCTCGTCGTACTCGCGCGCGTCGTAGTTTTCATCAGATGCGACGGCCAGCAGCTTCTCGGCACGCGCGCCGTCACCGCCCGCGAGATGTGCGGCGAGCGCACGACGGTTCTCTAAGAGTTGATGTTCCCACCCCCGCGCGCCGACGTAGAGGCCGCGCCCAAGCTCTTTTAAGGCCGGCATGAATTCGTCGCGCGTGGGCGCCCGCCCGCGGTCTGCCTTGAGGATGCGGTAGGCGAAGAAGCCGACGCGCGGGAACTCTTCGATTGACGCGAAGGGGTCGCGCCCGACGCGCGCCGCAAGCTCGCGCGGCGCGGGCGCCGCCTTCACAGCATCGCCGGCAGAACTTACTTGATAGATGGTGACATCGCCCGCGCGGTAGACGGCGCGCAGGTTGGCGTCGAAGAAGGCAGCGTCCGCGCGCAGGTCGCGCCGCTCGGCCTCGCCGATGAAGACGTAATCGACGCCGTAGTGATTGAGCAGCTCAAGCGCTTCCCCGCCGCCCGCGTACATCCGTCGCACGTCCGCCTCACGCGCGCGGAACTCGTAGCCGTGAGCCCAGAGCCAGTCGGTCGGCCCGCGCACGACCGCGCGCCCGGCCAGCGCGAGCGCCGGGTGGTTGAACGCGGGCGCGGTCAGGAAGCGTGCGCGCGGAGCCGTCGCTTCGCGCCCGAAGCGCGCGGCCTCCATGTCGGACGCCGAGAAGAGGAGCGCCGAGGCCCTGCTCTCGGCACGCAGCGCGACGACGCCGGTCGCGACCGAGATGAGCGCGAGCAGCAGCGCGAGTGGAGCCAGCAACACTCTCAAACGCCGCGTGCGAGAGAGAGAGACGAGCCAGCGCGCGACGAGTGCGCTGTTGACGGCGTGCCAGTAGTACGTGAGCTTGCCGTTGTCGAAGACGTTCGGCGAGACGACGACCGTCAGCGCGAAGACGAGCAGCAGCAATGCGGCGACGTAGAAACTCTTCCACGCGCGCGGCGCCGCGACCCACGCCGGGACGGCGAGCACCAGCGGCGCGCCGAAGTTGCACAGCATATAGATCGTGAACGAAGGCGCGTCGGAGCCCATCCAGCCCGGTTGCAGACGCACGATCTGCCCGGCGCCCGCGTGCCGCGCCAGCTCGAACAGTTGCGGCGACGCCAACAACACCGCCGGAGCCCAGAACCAGAGCCACTCGCGCCGCGGCTTCATTAAGAAGAGAACGACGCTCACGAACCCGACCGCGATGTAACTGTGCGTGTGAAAAAGCGGCAGCACGCCCGCCAGCACGCCCGCCGCGAAAAATAGGCCTGCGGAAGCAGCCGGGTCAGTATCACCCGCGGTAGCGGGTGGGCCGCCCGTTACGGCTTGATGATTGATGAGAGGCGCGCTGTCATCAATCGCCCAGGCCGCGTCACGCCCACCCGCTACCGCGGGTGGTACTGACCTGTCTCGCCACACAAGCGCGAAAAGCGTGAGGATCATTAGTCCGGCGGGCAGTCCGTATAGGGCGGCGCGCTGCGGGAGGAGCGTGTCGGTGACGAGGTTCGTCCAGTGAATCCCGCGTGTCCAGTCGTTCGCGTAGTTGACGGGGAGCGCGTTCCAGAAGTCCGCGAAGCTGAGGCCGCTCTTCCGCCAGTCGTCATAGAGGTTGAGGAAGCCGAGGCCGCCGTTTAAGAGAAACAGGCACGTCGCCAGCGCGGCCGCACGCGCCGAGCGCGCGAGCCGCAGTGCGAAGCCGTAGAAGATTCCGACGAGCGAGAAGACGAGCGGCAGGGCCGTCGCGAGGAACGCCGCGCGCATCGAGAGCCCCGCGGCCAACAGCGCCGCCGCGTGGAAGTCCGGCAGGAACGGGTAGCGCAGAGGCTCGCCCGCCAACGGCGTGTATGCCGGCGGGAAGTTCTCGCCGTACGCGAACGACGAAGCCAGCGCCGCGTGGAAGCTCAGGTCGTACCACGCGCTCCCGCCCGAGTAGGCACCGCCCGGCCCCGCGGCGAACGTGTGCGTCGAGAACAGCCCCCACAAGACCGGCGCGAAGAGAATCAGCACGGCCGCGAGTCCAAGCTGCGCGCGCCCGAAGAAAGTTCCAGGCCCGAACGTCTTCAAACGTCTTCGCCTCAGCCCGACGAGCCAACGGGCCGACACGAGCGCGGCCGACGCCCACACGAGTACCGTCGCCCAAGCCACGACCGTCCACGTCAATCGCCCCTGCCAACGCGCGAGCGCATACG
>CAXTSK010000563.1:0-3774 GCA_964246655.1 uncultured Pyrinomonadaceae bacterium | reverse complement strand
CGCGATCGAGAAGCTGCTCGACGCGGTACGGCCCCTGGTCCAGGGCGCGGTCCTGGTCCTGGTCCTGGGCCTGTCGTGCGGGGGCCATGCAAAGAACGTACAAGACCTCCCCGGGCCCCGGCCGCCAGTCTCACCGTATGAACGACATGAGCCCCGCCCCCGCCCCCGCCTCCCTGCGGGCCTTTATAAGGGAGGGCGGCGCGGCGCCGCCGCGGCAGAGGGGCTGAGTCGCGGCGCCGCGGGAGCTGGCCCGGCGCGCGGCGCTCGACGAAGTTCGGCGGGAGGCGCGGGCCTTTGACCGCCTCGTCAAGGATGGGCGTAATCTGCTGTGAGAGCGTGCGGTGCTCGCTCGTGGCCCGCTGCTGAAGAGCGCGCTTCAGCTCCGCCGGGACGTAAGCGCCGATGAAGACGCCTTTACGGTTCGCCATGCTCGGGTTCTCCTGTCGCCTTTGAGACTGTGAAAAGTCCCGTGAGGCTCGGGGTCATCGGGTTCCGAGGTGAAAGAGCTTGAGTGTCCGCGGATTTGAGAACAGGTCTGTAAGCCGAATTCTGTCCACCGCGAGCCGCGGACGACTTGCGGATGGGCGATCATTCCTCTAGGCCGTACGTTGCCGGACGGCTCAAGCGACCTACCCGGAGGCGTGGCGCGCCGAAGCGCGCGTTCGGACGGGCCGCCCTTTGCCCGCCTCCCTATTTGGTCTTGCACCGCGAGGAGTTTACCTGGCCGCCCCTGTCACCAGACGCGCCGGTGCGCTCTTACTTTAAGCCCGTGAGGGCCGCACCGTTTCACCCATCACCCGCTGCCGTCTGCCGAAGCCGAAGGCCCGCTGGCTGGTCTCTTCTCTGTTGCACTTGTCGTCGCCCGTGTGTTCAAGCGTCTGCTCTCGCAGCCTTTAAACGCCGGGCGCCCCGCCGTTAGCGGGCTCGCTGCCCTTCGGTGTTCGGACTTTCCTCTCCCTCGCCCCTCGCGGGGCTCGGCAGCGACCGCCCGACCTGTTCTCAAATCCGCGGCGCGGATTATAGCAAAGCACCGTTGAACACGTACAGTCCAAAGGCGTCTATCGTATAACTTTGATGAATTAGGGCTAAGAAAGATTGCATGGGCGTCGATTCCCTGTCAGCCGAAGTATTTAAAGCCGACGCGGAGGTTGTGGAGCACGCCGGGCGGGACGGAGGAGATCATGGCTCAGGTCATCAGCGAAAGGCTGAGGCCGACGGCGAGGATGTTCGGCGCACGCTGATAGACCCAGGCCCACAGCAAACCACCCGCGAAAGTCGCAAACGTGAGCCAGGGGTTCGGCAGGTGAAAGAGCGCGAAGAGGAGCGCCACCAGCAGCACACTCAACAACCCGCGCCCGAGCGCCATCTGCGCGCGCCGGTTAATGTAGCCCTGAAGCGCATACTGCTGAAGCGGCCCCCACACAAGGCTCAGGCCAGGCACGCCCATAATCGACTGCCCTCCCTCCCAGCGCCCGAGGTCGAGCGTGCCCGCGTACCACCCGAGGCCGACGAGCAGCGCAGAGACGGCGAGCATCGGCGGCACAAGCAGACGCGTCGCCTTCATGAAGTTATCCAAACGCCAGCCGACTTCGCGCGCCGACTCTCCGCGCACGCGGTGCGAGAGGAGCATGAGGATGACGGCCGTCGTCACCGGAATCAGAAGCAGCAGGCGTCCACGCCCTACGAGCGTGCCCACGACCCACTCGGCCGCGAGCGCCGACGTGGAGGCCGCCACGATCTCCCACGCCGCAAGCGCGCGGTCTTCGGCCGCGTGGCTCTCGATCATTTCCATATGAAGCCGCTCGGTTTGCCCAACTGTTGGAGCGTGCGACGCGTGCCGCCGCGCCCCTCGCGGACGGCGTAGACGCGCGCCTCGTGCTCGCCGTAGCGCGGCTGCTCGAAACGGAAGACGAAGGCCCGGCGGCCGTCATTCAGAGTGTCGCCCGCCAGGACGGAGGCGGCGAAGCGACCGTCGAGGAAGAGTTGGACTTCGACGGGTGAGCCCGTGTGTTCGAGGTCTACGACCCAACCCCTCGCGCCGAGCCCGTCGGCGTGTTCGAGTTCACCGTCGAAGCCCGTTCGATACGTGACGGCGTGCGTGTAGACGGCGAGCGCACAGACGAAGACAAGGTCGAGCGCGAGCTTGACGGCGACGAGCTTCGCCAGTCGTCCGCGAGCGCGAGTCGAGCGATGCGACTCGTCCGCCGAAAAAGGAACACGGAGGCCGGGCTCAAAAGTCCCGGCCTCCGTGTCCGTCTGCTCGCGCGCGGCGGCGTCGCTCATTGGCCGCGGTACGCGTTCGAGTTCGAGTCCTGATACGTCAGCGTGTGGCGCGGCGAGATGACCGCGTCGGCGGCGAGGTTCGGCCGCAGACGCACCGTCACCTGCAAGACCTGCGTGTCGCCCGGCGCGAGTTCCGCCACGCGCCAGACGAGCCCGTGCCCGCCGCCTCCCAAGTCCTGAAGCGTCAGCTCCGGCGACGACGAGACGAACTCAAGCGCGTCGGGCAACTGCTCCGTCACGACCAGACTCTTCGCGAGGCCGCCGCCGTCGTTAACCAACACGAGGCGATAGAACAACGTGTCACCCGGCTTGACCTCCGTGTTCGGCAGCTCCGCACGCACGCGCACGCGCGGCGTCGCCACGGTGAGCACCGTCGAGTCCTCGCCCGCGATGCGACCCGTGGCGCTCAAGGCACGCGTGACGAGGTTGTAGGCGTACTGCGTGCGGTCGGGCGTCGAGCGCGGGATGTCCACGCCGAGCAGGACGGGGTACTGCCCGCCGCGCGGGTCGAGCGCCGCGGTCTGCATGACGGCGGGCTCATCCGTCTGGTGGCGGCCGTCGCCGTTCAGGTCTGCGTAGACCGTGGCTTGCGGCGCGCCAGGCGCGACGATCCGCAGCTCGAAGCTCTCGGGGTAGTTCGAGGGGTTGCGGACGATGAAGGGGACGTACATCGTGTCGCCCGGCGTCGCCGTCAGGCCCTTCGAGACGGCCTCGACGCGCGCGCCCGCGACGCGCCCGACCGAGATGGTCGGCCCTTCGAAGTTCGAGGGGATGAACAAACTCTGTGTGCGCATCGTGCCGCGGCCGACCGGCTTGTTCGAGCCGGCGAGCGCCTCGCCCACGGCGCGCAGCGTGACCGTGATCTCGCGGTTGTCGCGCGACTCAAGGTCACCCAGAGACCAGATGGCCGTGCGCGACGGCCGGTCGTAAGAGATGGGCGACGGCGTCGCGGACACCAGTTCGAAGTCGGGGTTGAAGACGAAGTCGGCGCGGGTCACGCGCGCGGTGGCGCTCCCCTGGTTGCGGACGCTGATGCGCTGCGTGAAGGTGTCGCCGGGCTGGACGGTCTCCTGCAAGGCGTTCGACGCGGCGGCGAGCGCGGCGGCGACGACCGTCAGCGACGCGTCGGTCACCTTCGTCACGGCGGCGTCGGCCTGCGAGGCGGCGCGGACTAAGAAGCGCTGCTGCTGGTTGTCGGGCGCGTTCTCGGGGACGCGCGCGTTGAGCATGACCTCGATAGTCTGGCCGCGCTGCAACTGCGGTGTGACGAAGACGGGCAGGCCGGCGTCGTTGCCGCTCTGGCTGAACGAAGGCTGGTACTCGGCCGGGAGGTCTGTCTCAAGCCGGAACTGGTCGTCCTTGTTACCCGTGTTGGTGATGGCGAGCGGCAGTTGAATCGTCTGCCCCGGCTGCGCGGCGAGCGCCGAGCGTCGGAGCGCGAGCTGCAAGTCAGGCACCTGACGGACGGTGATGCTGAAGCCGCCGCCGGAC
>CAXTSK010000562.1:0-3781 GCA_964246655.1 uncultured Pyrinomonadaceae bacterium | reverse complement strand
ATGCTGAAGTTGTCAAACTCAATGCACAGCTTCTCGCTGCGTAACATGAGTAAGTCATACGAAATTCATTTTAACGTGCGTGCCCGGCCCGCCGCGAACGCGCACAAAATAATTCTTTGGACTAAACCTGACGTTCTCATTATACTCGCACTCCCTCGTAAGCCCCCGGCCTTTAGAGCTTGCCCTACTTGCCCTACTTCCGCCGGGGCTTTTCTGCATCGAAGGCTTTTCAACCCGAAACTAAAATAAACCTCAAAGGAGAAGAATCTGAATGGCAATCACTGTTGTCAACGAGACAAACGCGGAGGGGATTGAGTTCACCATCAACGGTATGACCGATGGGTCGGGGACGCCCATGTGGTCGGGCTCGGTCAACCCTTCGGGTCAGCCGGGCTCGCAGCAGGTGATGGAGGTGAGCGGCTTCGAACTCTATCAAGTGGTTTTCTACCCGGTGGGCTACACCGGGCCGAATCAAGCGACCTACGCCTCGACGCCGGAGATTACCGACAACGTACTCGTCGCCTTCAACATCGACGTGCAGCCTAACTAGGGGCGCGCGGATTCGGCCAGCACCTCCCGGAAGAGGGCGTCCCACCGCGCGGAGATGTTCTCCCAGCGGTACACGTCTCGCGTCGCGTTGCGGTACGCCCTCTCCGACATCTCCTGCAAGAATTCGCGGTCGGCGTATAACTTCTCCAAAGCCTCGGCCACGCCCTCCGGCGTCACCAGCCACCCTTCGGTCAGAATCTTCTCGTTGATAATCTTCAACGCGGGCTCGACCAGAACCCCCGAGCCCTCCCACAACTCCGCGCACGCGCTGTGGCGCGGGACGACTTGCGCGGCGCGCGTCGCCGCGTGCTCGAAGCTCGGCAGCCCCCAACCCTCGGCGGTCGAAGTGTTGAGCCCCACGTCGCAGGCGTTGTAGACGCGGTTGAGTTGTTGCGGCGAGACGGTCTGCATGATCTTGTTGAGGCTCGACATCAGCACGCGGTCTTCGACGCCGTAGCGGCGCGCGAGCCGGACGACGTTCCAGCCCACGTCCTCGACGCCCATGTGCAGGAAGAGGTTCACGCCCGGCGGCTTGTCGCGCGCGAAGAGTGCGAAGCCGCAGATGGTCGTGTCGATGCGCTTGCGCGGCTGGTTGCGGTTGGCGTTGAGGACGATGAAGCGGCCTTCGAGGTCTTCGAGACCCTTGAAGAGCAGTTGCCGCGCGTGCAGGCGTGGCGGGGTGCCTTCGGCGTCGAGCGGGCGAAAGGTCTCTGTGTCCACGCCGTGCGGGATGACTTCGACGGCGGGGAAGTCGAAGTGCGGGTCTTTCAACCTCTGCACGGCCGCCGCCGCCTCGATGACGCCGCGGCCGAACTCTGTGTAGGCGACGCAGCGTTGGACGCCGCGCAGAGGCTCGACATCCTCGGCGTCGAGCGGCCCGCCGTCCACGGGGCAGTAGAGGACGACCGGCGGCACGTCCTTCAACTTCCGCAGCTCTTGCAGGTACGCGTGCTGCACCCAGATGTCGTTGAGGATGAAGACGAGGCGCGGCTTTATCTTTTCTATGAGAGGCAGGACGCGCCCCGTCCCCCAGCGGTCGCCGCCGGTCTCGGCCGGGTAGAGCCTCCACCCGTAAACGTGCGGGTCGCCGCGGTAGTTCGTCGCGAGCTGGTGAATCTCGTAACGCCCCGCCAGCGGCGTGAAGATGCCCTCCATCACGCGCGCGAAGCCCGTCGGCACCGCGCCGTCGCCGGCCACGAGAATGCGCGGGCGCTCGGAGTTTTCACTCAAGGTCGGGGGCTCTCCTTCAGGAAACTTTAACCACAGAGACACAGAGACACAGCTAAAACCTTAAAGCTGTGTCTCTGTGTCTCTGTGGTTAATTCTTTCCACTAACGCCGCTTCCAGCGGACGCCGTCGCGGGTGTCTTCGAGGGTGATGCCGCGGGCGGCGAGCTGGTCGCGTATCTCGTCGGCGCGGGAGAAGTCGCGGCGGTGGCGCGCTTCCTGCCGCTCGTCGATGAGGTGCTGGATGTCCTCGTCGAGCAGCGCGGGCTCGTCGTCGGGGAAGATGTTCAGGACGGAGTTGAAGCGTTCTATCAACTCTAAGATGTCGCGGCGGTCGTCCTCGCGCAGGACGCAGGAGTCGAGCGCGGTGTTGACCTCGCGCCGGAGCCCGTGAATCGCCGCGAGCGCGACCGAGGTATTGAGGTCGTCGTCCATCCCTGACTCGAACTCTTCGAGCGCGCGCGCCGCCGCCGCCTTCAGCTCCGGGTTCGAGCCCGCCTCGGTGCGCGCCTCGCCCCCGCGCGCGCGGCCACTGCGGGGGGGCTAGCGCGGGTTCTGCGCCCCCAGCAAGCCCTCGAACGTGAAGTTGAGCTGCTTGCGGTAGGGCACGCTCAAAAGCAGATACCGGATGGCCGTCGGGTTGAAGCCCTTCTCCTTCAGGTCGCGGAAGGTGTAGTAGTTGCCGAGCGACTTCGACATCGACTCGCCCTCGACCTTCAAATGCTCGGCGTGGAGCCAGTAGCGCGCGAACTGTTTCCCCGTGGCGCCCTCGGACTGCGCCACCTCGTTCTCGTGGTGCGGGAAGACGAGGTCGATGCCGCCCGCGTGGATGTCGAAGGTCTCGCCGAGGTACTTCATCGACATCGCCGAGCACTCGATGTGCCAGCCGGGACGGCCCTTGCCGATCTCGGTCTCCCACGCGGGCTCGTCGGGCGACCCCTGCGCCTTCCAGAGCGCGAAGTCGCGCGCGTCCTCCTTCTCGTACTTGTCGGTCGCGACGCGCTCGCTCCCGCCGACGATGTTGCCCGCGAAGTTGATCTTCGAGAGCTTACCGTACTCTGGGAAGGAGGCGATGCGGTAGTAATAAGAGCCCTCTGACTCATAGGCGTGGCCCGAGTCGCGCAGTCGCTTGATGATCTCCACCATCTCGTGAATGTGACGCGTCGCGCGCGGCAGAACCTCGGGGCGCTCTGCGCCGAGCGCTTCGTAGTCGGCGAGGAAGGCTTCGGTGTACTGGCCCGTGTACTCGTCGATGGTCTGGCCGCGCTCGGCCGAGAATTTGATGATGCGGTCCTCGATGTCCGTGATGTTCATCACGTGCGTGACCGTGTACCCCTTGTACTTGAGGTAGCGGCGCAGCGTGTCGCCGAAGGCGGCCATCGTGCGGAAGTTGCCGATGTGCGCGTAGTCCCAGACCGTCGGGCCGCAGATGTAGAGCCGCGCCTCGCCCTCGTGCAGCGGGCGGAACTCTTCGACGCGGCCGGAGAGGGTGTTGAAGAATTTGAGCATCTGTCGTTGAGAAGGAAAACGAAGAGCGCGCCGCCTGCCGTCCGAGGCGGGCTACAGGCCGGCGCGCTCTCGCTTTCGACTATTGGAGTACGAAGTTGTACGTGATTTTGCCCGAGACCCTCACCGGCTGCCCCGAGAGCAGCGTCGGCGAGAAGCGCGCCGCGCGCGCGGCCTCGACCGCGGCGTCCCGGAGCAGTTCTGGCCCGCTGATCGCCTCGGCGCTCTCCACCCTGCCGCTCTCGTCAACGACCACCTCGACGGCGACCGTGCCGCTCACGCGCGCGGCCTTCGCGTCCGGCGGGTAGGCGGGCAGGGGCTTGCTGACGGCCTTGCCGTTGATGATGCCGCCCGCGACGATGGGTCTCGTAATGCGTGTCTCGTTGAGCCGGTCGCTGAGCCGGCATTCGCGCCGCGGCGGCGGCGGCGGCACGTCGGACAGGGTGGTGACTGATATTGCCTTGACCTCATACTCGGCGGAGACGGGCGCGCACTTGAAG
>CAXTSK010000561.1:2105-3786 GCA_964246655.1 uncultured Pyrinomonadaceae bacterium | reverse complement strand
GTGCTGGTCGCCGTGCCGGTCAGCCGCGCGCTCGTCGGCCGCTACCGGGAGAACACGGGCCTCAAAGTGCGCCCCTTCCTCATCGGCGTCAAGCTCGAAGAGAAAGGGCCGGACGGGAAGAGGATCGACTATAAGTTCGGCGACACGGAGGCGCGGCGCGAGGAGGGGCCGCTGCGGTCGGACGAGAGGTTCTTCGACGTGGCGCGCGACCAGTTCGGCGAGCGCCTGCCGCAGTTCGACGGCTTCAACTTTCCCTCCCCGGTCTTCCTCGATGCGACGGACTGGCAGACGGGCGAGCGGAAGGCGCGTTGGTCTTTCGTGGTCGATTGGTCCTGGAGCGAGGGCGGCAAGCAGTTCTGGAACAACCTCGTAGTGGGACAGACCCTCTGGCAGATTCTCTACGTCATCGCCGTCATCTTCCTCGTCTTCGAGATACTCGCGCTCTTCTCGGCCGCGTGGATGACGCGCGCCGTGACGGGCACCGTCCATAAACTTTACCGCGCGACCGAGTCGGTCAAGCGCGGCGACTTCTCGCATCGCATCCGCACGCGCTCGCGCGACCAGTTGGGCGAACTCGCGCTCGCCTTCAACGACATGTCGGCGAACATCGAGGCGCTGCTCGCGGAGCGCGTCGGGCACGAGCGCCTGAAGCGCGAGGTCGAGATCGCGCACGAGGTGCAGGCGCAGCTCTTCCCGCGCAGCACGCCCGCGCTCCGTTCGGCGAACATCACGGGCGAGTGCCGCGCGGCTCTGGGCGTCGCGGGCGACTACTACGACTTCGTCGAAGTCGCGCCCGGGCTGGTCGCGCTGACGCTCGGCGACGTGTCGGGCAAGGGCTTGTCGGCCTCGCTCGTGATGTCGAACTTGCAGGCGACGCTGCGCGCGCAGGTCTCGATCATCGCGGAGCGCCTGAGCGTCGCGGCGCCCGCGCACGCCGCGCAGGCCGCGTCCGGCGACGGCGCGCAGACGTTCGAGATGCCGTGCGGCGTGACGGGCGCGGACGACGGCTGTCTGGTTTCGAAGATGGCCGAGCGCATCAACGAGCAGCTCTGCCGCTCGACGGACGCAGACCGCTTCGCGACGCTCTTCCTCGCGCTCTACGACGACGCGGCGCGCGCGCTGCGCTACACGAACGCCGGGCACAACGCGCCGCTGCTCGTGCGCGCCGGCGGGACGGTCGAAAGGCTTTGGGCGGGCGGCACCGTGCTCGGCGCCTTCGACGGCGTGCCGTTCGAGGAGGGGCAGGCGACGTTCAACGACGGCGACCTGCTCGTCATCTACTCCGACGGCATCACCGAGGCGCAGAACGCCACCGGCGAAGAGTACGGCGAGCAGCGCCTCGCCGACCTCGCCGCCGCGCGCCGCACCGAGACGGTCGAGAACATCCGCCGGGACATCTTCAACGAGATCGACCGCTGGACGGGCCAGGCCGACCGCGGCGACGACCAGACGCTCGTGATTCTTAAGAGCAGTAATAGGTAATAGGTGATGGGTGTTAGGTGTTAGGTTAAGAAGGCGGGCCTTGTCTTAACCTAACACCTAACACCCATCACCTATTACTGCTCTTAAGCCGTGACGATGACGGCGCGGGCGCCGGTCAGCTCGGTGAAGTCTTTGGTGTAGACGGTGCCGACGCGGCGGAGGCGGCCGACGGTCTCGACGAGTTCTTCGGTCGGGAGGT
>CAXTSK010000561.1:0-2046 GCA_964246655.1 uncultured Pyrinomonadaceae bacterium | reverse complement strand
CCCACACGGGCAGGTGCGAGGCGGCGTCGAGGAGTTCTTCGACGTGGCGGAGGTACTGGCGTCGCGCTTCGGCGCGGGCGCCGAGGCGGCCTTCGCGGGAGCGCTCGAAGTCGTCCCAGAAGTCCGCGTCGCCGCGCACCCAGACCTCGCGCCAGGCCCACGCCGTGTCGCGCGCGGCGCGGCGCGAGGGGCGCGGGAGCCGGAGGAAAAGCAGCTCCGCCTGCTCGCGGCCGACGAAGTCGCGCGCGTCGCGGTTCGCGGCCGCGGTATTCTGTTTGTTGTCGAAGGGCGCGGGCGCGGCGTCCCAGAGCCGCTTGAAGGCGCGCGAGAGGGGCTGGCGCAGCTCGCGCGTCTCTTCGTCGAAGGAGAGCGCGTAGTCGCCGACGGCCATGCCGAGGTCAAGCGCGAGCGAGCGCTTCGAGGGTTCGAGCTTCTCCGCGTTGGCGCGAACGTTGTCGAACCACCACGCGTCGGTCTCGCCGAACCAGCGGCGCAGCGCGGGGTTGTAGAGTTTGTGACGGGGGACGTATGCGTCTTCGAGCACAGCCTCCACGTCCGGCTCGGTCAGGACTTCGTTGTTGTTCTCGACGCGCGCGCGTGCGCGCTCCAAAGCCCATTGCGCCGTGTCGTTGGCGGCGACGCGCGCGCCCCAGCGCTTGACGTAGGCGAGCGTCGCGGCCTCGCCCGCGAACGGGTCGATGACCGAGCGGAACTGTAGGCGGCGCAGAACGCCCAGCTCGAACGCGAGCCAGCCTGCGGGGAGCGAGTCGGAGAAGTTGCTTGGCATAAGTCGGCCGGACTTGTCTATTCTTTTGAGACTGTTTCACTGCCCGCGTCCCACGGGTATGGCGCGGGCGATTCGACAGCCTGCACGGCCTCTTCACCCTTGTCTTCGTCAGCGTTATTGCCGTCGGCCGACTCTTCCCGCGTGCGTGTAATCGTGGGCGCCTGCTGCTCGGGCGCGGGCTCCTCCGTCTTGCGTTGCTCGCGCGCGAAGGAGCGCAGCTCGGGCAGACCTTCGAGCGAGAGGAAGGCCATGACGACCGAAGGGTCGAACTCGATGCCCGCCCACAGGCCGAGGTGCTTGCGCGCCTCCGCCTCGGTGCCGGCCGGCCGCCACGGGCGCGCGTCCGTGAGCGCGGCGTAGGCGTCCGCGACGCGGAGGATGCGTGCGCCCAAAGGTATCTGCTCGCCGCGCAGGGCGTCCGGGTAGCCGCCGCCGCCGTACCACTCGTGGTGCCAGCGGATGAGGAGCTGGACGGCGCGGTCGGCGCCGGCGCGCGCGGCCTCCTGCTCGCCGATGACGGGGTGGCGCGCGAGGTCGAGGCGCTCGACATCGCTGAGCGGCCCGTCGCGCTTGATGTAGTCGCGCTGCATCGTCATCTCGCCGATGTCGTGCAGCAGCGCCGCGAAGACGACGGAGGCGCGGTCGGCGCGCGACAGTCGGAAGTGTTCGGCGAGCGCCTCGGCCAAACGCGCCACGCGCGCGGCGTGCGGGTGCGCGTAGCCCTCGAACTCGTCCACGCCCGCCGCGAGGCGCAGATACGCCTCGCCGGCCGCGCGGTCGCTCTCAGCAAACTCGATGCCCATAGAGGTTAGAGTGTACGTATCAAAGTCGGGAAGGACAAGTGCAAGTAGACAGTAGTCAGTAGCCGGTAGGCAGTAGGCAGAACTCCCGTCGCTCAAACCCTTCGATTGTCAACATCAACGTCCTTCAAGCGGAGCCTGCTGACTACTGTCTACTGTCTACTTCTTTATGTCTTCTTCTTCGCCAGCTTGAGGTCGTAGGCGGCGCGGAGGGCCGAGTCCCTGAGCGTGTCGTACGCCTGCGCGACGCGGGCGAAGGCGGTGTCGATGCGTTGGCGCGTCTCCTCGTCGGCGTCGCGGCGGAAGAGGTCTGGGTGGAGGCGGCGCGCGTGCGAGTAGTAGACGCGCTTGACCTCGTCGGCAGAGGCCGAGCGCGCGACGCCGAGCACCTCGTAGTGCGTCGCACCGCGCGCGAGCGCGAACAACTCCTCGACGGCGCCGCGCGTGTCACGCTCGGGC
>CAXTSK010000560.1:0-3788 GCA_964246655.1 uncultured Pyrinomonadaceae bacterium | reverse complement strand
GCGGGCCGGCGGCGTTGCGCGAGTCAACCGCCCGCTGGTTGGCCGCCGCGCAGGCCGTGCCGATGGCCGGGACGCCGCCCGGTTGCCCGACGCAGTAAGCTTGGTAGAGCAGCGGCGCGTTACCCGCGGCGAAACGCGACGGGTCGAAGTTCGAGCCCTGCCCATCGATCTGGAAGAAGGGCGAGTGGTAGCCGAAGCGCATCCCGTAGTTGAGGTTCAAACGCCGGTTCACCTTCCACTGATCCTGCGCGTACCACTGGAGGAGCGTGATCTACTCGTTGGTGAACGGGCGCGAGCGCTGCTCCGTGTAGCTGTTGAAGTTGCCGAGCAGGGCGTTGGCGTAAGCGTAGTTGGCGTTGCCCGCCGCGCTCGTGAACCCGTTGCTCGTACTCGTGCCGAAGTCGAGTACGCCCGACCACTGGCCGCCCGGCGCCTCGCGGTTGAGCAGGCGCTCGTAGTAGGCGCCGAACTTCAGGCCGTGGTCGCCGCGGTTCCAAGAGACGTTATCGGAGAAGGACGGGCGGATGTGGTCGGCGCCGACCTCGCCCCAGCGGTCGAGCCAGTTGATGTTGGCGGGGTTGCCGGCCACGCTGCTCCAACCCGTCGCGCGCGGGATGAGCCCGAGCGTGTTGTTCTCGGGGAAGAGTTGCGGCGCGGTGTAGTTGAGCTTGCTGCGCTGTAGACCTTCGACGAAGCCGTCCGACGGGACGAACCCTTCGGTGTCGTCGCGCCAGCCGAAGGTGAACTCGTTGACGACCACGGGGTTGAAGACGTGCACCCAGTTGGCCGAGCGGCCGTCGTCCGTGTAGAGGTAGTGCGAGCTGATGCCCCAGCGGTCAACGCCGTTCGAGCCGTTAGGCCAGCCGGAGGTGCCGAGCCCCTCGTTGTCCGAAGTCCACCACTGCGCCTTGAAGTAGATGCTGTCCTTGTCGCTCGGCTTGAAGTCGAAGCGGATGAGGTAGCTGTGCTTCGGCGTGTCCTGGCTCAACTGGTTGACGTAGTTGTAGGCCGCGCCGCCGGCCGTGCGGCCGTTCGCGTTGGGCAGCGGGTAGTAGTTCAGGAGCGCCAGCCCGCTCCGGTTGATGCGCCCCGCGGGGATGATGTTCCCCGGAAAGGGCTGCCCCGTCAACGGGTCGTTGATGACGACCGCCGCGCCGTTGGAGTTGAACGACTGCGAGAAGTTGCCCGCGCGTTCGAGCGCCGTCGGGACGGTCACGAAGACCGGGTCGGTCGGCGTGATCGTGTGCGGCTTCTCCAGCGAGAAGAAGAAGAACGCCTTGTCCCTGACCAGGCGTTTGCCCCCCTCGCCGGAGCGCGGCAGAGGGAGCGGGCCGCCCCCGTTGAAGCCCCAGATGTTGTGACGATACAGAGGCCGCTTGAGCCCCGCCTTGTTGCTGAAGAAGTTGCTGGCGTTGAGCGCCTCGTTGCGGAGGAAGTAGTAGGCCGTGCCGCGGTAGTCCTTCCCGCCGCCCTTCGAGACGAGGTTGATGAGCGCCCCGCCGTTGTTGCCGTACTCCGCCCCGTAGTTGTCGCGCAAGACCTGCACCTCGGCGACGGCGTCCTGGTTGATCGTCATGCTCAACTTGTTCGAGCCGCTCGGCTCGCCCGCGTTCAAGCCGTCCACGCTCGCCACGGCCGAGCGCCCGCGCTGCCCCGAGACGTTCGGCAAATCAGTCCCGAAGCCGTCGCCCACGCCCTCGATGTCGTCGTTGTTCGAAGTGCCCGGCATCAGACGCAGGAGCGAAGTGATGTCGCGCCCCTTCGTCGAGATGAGCGAGATCTGGTCGGCGGTGAGCCGCGCCGTGAGGTCGCTCGAAGCGGTCTCGACCACCGTGCCCGACGCGACGGTCGTCACGACCTCGGTCACCTGCCCGACGGGCAGCGCCAGCCCGCCGAGCGCGAGGTTCTCGTTGGCGCTCAACGTCGTGTTCCTTCTTTCCAACGTCTGGAAGCCCTGCTGCTCGACCCGCACGGTGTAGACACCGGGCTGGACGGCGGCGAATTGGAAGCGCCCGTCCGCGTCCGTGTTGACGTTGCGCTTCTCGCCGGTCTTCTCGTTGACGAGCGTCACGGTGGCGTTGACGAGCACGCCGCCCGAGGCGTCGGTCACTGTGCCCGCGATGCTGCCGGTGACGGACTGCGCCGCCGCCGTGCTGCACGGCAGGAGGGCCAAGCAGAGGCCGCACATCAACGTCGGCCAGCGTCTCAGGAAGGTAGGCATAGGGGTTCTCCTTTTACTTACGGGAAGGCTGGTTCTGACACGGCGAAGCTGAACCTTGTGTGCTCGAACTGTCTGACGCGTGTTTTTTTGCGGCGAGCGCCGGGGCGAAAGGCCGGGTTCGGACTTGTCGTCCGCTCAGGAAAACCCCGCCCTTCGCATCCGGCGGCGACAATATACTTGAATTTGTTACCGATAACAAGTATATTTTTACCGGTAACATTTTTCGCCGCCGTCCGGCCGGAAATTCGCGCGCGCGGCCGATTGGTCAACGGGGCCGTTGATTCTTTAAACTCTTCTCACCTGTATTCGCGGCAAGACTCGACGGAGGGCTTTGAGGGATGGGGTCTCGGTACGCCGACAAGGTCGTGATCGTCACCGGCGGCAGCAGCGGCATCGGCAAGGGTTGCGCCTCCGAGTTCGTCCGCGCGGGCGCGCGGGTCGTCGTCTGCTCAAACGACGAGGAGGAGGGCCGGGCCGTCGAGCGCGAGCTTCAAGAGCTTGCGCGCGCCGAAGGGCACGGCGAGGCGGTCTTCCTCTACTGCGACGTGAGGAAGGAGGAGGACGTGCGCGGGTTGGTCGAGAAAACGATTGAGCGCTTCGGCCAGATAGACTGTCTGATTAACAACGCCGGCTGGCACCCGCCGCACAAGCCCATCGACGACTTCCCGGTCGAGGAGTTCCGCGCGCTCCTTGAGCTGAACCTCGTCAGCGTCTTCACGGCCTGCAAGGCGGCGCTGCCGCACCTGCGCCGGACGCGCGGCAACGTCATCAACATGTCGAGCCTCGTCGGGCAAATCGGCCAGCACCACGCGACGACCTACGTCGCGACGAAGGGCGCGGTGACGGCCTTCACGAAGGCGCTCGCTTTAGACGAGGCGGCGCACGGCGTGCGCGTCAACTCGGTCTCGCCGGGCAACATCTTCACGCCCCTCTGGCAGGAGGCCGCGGACGCGGCGCCCGACCCGGAGCGCGCTCTGGCCGAGGGCCGCGCGGTGCAACCGTTGGGGAGGATGGGGACGGCCGAGGAGGTGGGGCGTCTGTGCGTCTTCATCGCCGCGGAGGCGACGTTCACGACCGGCGTGGATCACGTCATCTCGGGCGGCGCCGAGTTGGGCTACGGCAAGAAGAAAGGGAATGAGGAGACGGCGGGCGACGCCTCTTTCGTGCGCGGGCCTTCGGCGGTCTCGAACCCGACGGCGGACACCTATCTGACCGAGTCGCGCTCGGGTGATTAGCGTTTAGACGGGGGCGCCGCTTGAGCTGCGCACGATCAGTTCGGGCGAGAGGACGACCTGCTTCCTTTCGGGCGCCGCGCCCTCTATGAGCTGGAGCAGGAGGCGCGCGGCCTGCTGGCCCATCTCGCTCCGAGACCACGAGACAGTCGTCAGCGGCACCCTCAGCATGTCGCCGTAGTGTATGTTGCCGCCGCCGACGAGCGCCACGTCGCGGCCGACGCGGAGGCCGGCCTCTTCGAGTGCCTGCATCGCGCCGATGGCCGCCGGGTCGTTGACGGCGAAGACGGCGCCGGGCACGTCGCCCTCTTCGAGCCACTTGCGGACGGACTCGT
>CAXTSK010000559.1:0-3793 GCA_964246655.1 uncultured Pyrinomonadaceae bacterium | reverse complement strand
GGGGGGCGGCCGCTGGGCTGGCGGAGGCTATCCTGCCCCCGGGCGGCGGCCCTCGCGGCGGCGGCCGCGCGCCCCCGCGCCCCGCGGCCCGCGACGTGCGGCGAGGCCATCGAGGTGCCCGCCCAGACGCCCGTGCCGCCGCCGGGGACGCTGCTCGTGATGCCTGCGCCGGGCGACATCACGTCGTTGGCGACGCGGTCGTCGCGCTGCGAGAAGGAGGCCAGCGTGTCGTCGGACTGGCTGGCACCGACGGAAAGCTCGCCGTCGAAGTTCTCGGCCGCGGGGTACATCGGCGTCGTCGTGCCGTGGTTGCCTGCGGCGGCCACGACCAGCACCTTCGAGCCGGGCGCGGTCGGGTTGATGATCTCCGAGTCGCACGCCTCGCCGAGTATCTTGCGCAGTAAGTTCGATTCGTGGAAGGTGGCAATGCTCAGGTTGATAACGTCGGCGCCGTCGTCCGTCGCGGGGTCGCCGTCCGGGTCGAGCGCGTAGCGTACGGCCTCGGCGATGACCCACATGTTGCCGACGCCCTGCGGGTCGAGCACGCGCAGCGGCATGATCTTCGTCTCGGGCGCCGCGAGCGCCACGAGCCCAGCGACGTGTGTGCCGTGGCCGTAGGGGCCGCAGGCGCGCGGGTCTGTGCTCGTCGAGCCGGGCTGGCAGGTGGGAAGCACCTCGCTCGGGTCGTCGTCGTCGTCCACGAAGTCGCGGCCGCGCAGCAGGCGCCCGGCCAGCGCCGGGTGACGGCGGTCAACGCCCGTGTCGAGCACGGCGACGATGGTGCCCGCGCCCTTCGTCGCCCTGTGCGCCTCGGCGAGTCGTAACTTCTCCTGCGCCCACTGCGCGCGGTACTGCGTCTCGCCGCCGACCGTCCAAGAGTAACCGCCCGTCCAGGAGGCGCCGACCGTCCAGGAGTAGCCGCTCCCCTCGGGCGAGCCGGCCGTCCAGTTGGGCTCGGCGTTTTGCACGCGCGCCGTGTCGAGCGCGAGCGCCGCGGCCTTGATCTTCGAGTCAGTGCCGTCGGTGACGCGCATCCGGTAGATGGAGCGCGAGCCGAACTGCTCGACGAGCTGGAGGTGAAACTGGCCGGAGACGGCCTGAAGGTCTGAAGCGCGGAAAAGCTCGACGTTGACCTCGTCGCTGATGTAGGAGTCCTCGCCGTTGCTGTGCGAGTCGCCGGAGGCGGCGACGGGGACAGCCGCGGGCACGCTCCCGAGAAGGAGCGCCGCGACGAGGGCGAACAGGCCGAGCGGGCGTGAAAACTTGCGGGACATCTAAAGGGAACTCCTGAACATTCCGTACACAAGAATACCTTGGGGAATTAAAGCGAACCGGACTCGGCGGTGAATAAAACCGCCATGCGTTGGAAAAGTCCGAATGTTTTTGATGCCTCGCTCCCGCAGAACAGTGCCCGCCACGAGCGGAAAAATACACCGGAAACCGAGAAATTATCCGTGACGGGCCTCATACAGGGAGGATGAGGAATTTACAGGGGGAAACGGCAGGCAGAAGGCCATTATAGGGGCGTTTACGTGAATGCGCCCTCCTTTACCGAGAGCTTTTCCGTCTCCGAGGCGGAACGTTGACTCTTTTGGGAGGAAAGTTCCTTCCCGAAGATGGAAGGTTGACTCTTTTGGGAGGAAAATTCCTTCCCGAAGATGGAAGGTTGGCTCTTTGGGGAGGAAAGTTCCTTCCCCGGGAAGGAAAGTTCCTTGTCAGAGAAGCAAAATTCCTTTCCGGGGAAGAAAAGTTCCTTGTCGGAGAAGCAAAATTCCTTCCCGGGGAAGAAAACTTCCTTGTCGGAGAAGGAACTTTTCTTCCCCGGGAGGGAATTTTCCCCCTCCGACAAGGAATGTTCCTTCTCAAAGCAGGAACATTCCTTCCCCGGGAAGGAATGTTCCTCCTCAGAAACGGAAATTTGAATCTCGGGGGTGGAACGTCGGGCCTCCGAAGTGCGGCTTTTAACCGCCGACTGCTTTTACCAGCGGCCGGTAAGGACGAAGGGCGACCAGAAGAAGGGATGCGGGCGGGCTTGCATCTGGCGGAGCTGTGCCGCACGCAGCGCCGCGGCCGGGCGCGAGCCCGCGCGCAGTTGCGTGTAGAAGTCGGTCATCAGCTCGGCCGTCGCGTCGTCGTCCACCGTCCAAAGGCTCATCAGAAGCGAGGGCGCGCCCGCGTAGAAGAAGCCGCGCACGAGGCCGATCAACTCGTCGCCCGGCGCGACGGCGCTCACGCCCGTCTCGCAGGCCGAGAGCGTGACGAGCCCCGCGCCCACGTCCAGCGTGTAGGCGTCGTGCACGGTCATCCAGCCGTCGCCCAGGCGGAGCGAGGAGAAGAGCGGACTGTCGGGGCGGAACTGGCCGTGGCAGGCGAGGTGCAAAACGTCCGCCGCGGGCGCGTGCGCGCGCAGGGCTTCGAGCGTGGCGTCGGCGTCGAGCAGCGCCAAGGCTTCGGGGAAGAGCGGCGCGAGCGCTTTGATCTCGTCGCGCACGCGCGGCGTCTGCTCGTCGGCGACGCCTAACAGCAGCGCTCTCAAGAACGGTCGCTCCGGCTTCTCAAGGCAGTGGCGGAGCACGCCCGCGCTCGGCGTGTAGGAGACCTCACGCCGCTCGACGACGTACGAGTCGCCGTCGTGCAGCGCGTGGAAGGGCACGTAGTGCAGCGCGCGGTGCGGCACGACGACGAGCCGGCGGCCGCCCAGTCGCGGCTCGACCCGGCGCAGCAGCAGGTCGTAGAGCGAGCCGAGGTGTCGGCGCGCGCGCTCCGTGAGCGGCGCGAGGTGCGCGCGCATCCGCGCCGAGCCGTAACGGAGGCTCCCGAGCTGAAAGCGGAACTGCCCGAGCGCTTCGTTCACCTCGCGCTCGTGCGCGAGGCCGCGCACCACCTCGACCGTCTCGTCCGTGACGACGAAGGCCAGCAGCTCGCCGTCGAGGCTCGTGTACTCGACGAGCGCGCTGTCTTTGCCGAGTGCCCTTTGCAGCGCCGCCGCGTCGAACGGCTCGGCGCGTCCAAGCTCTGCGCCGCCGCGCTGTTGTAGCTGGCGCATGATTTCGAGGGCGCGCGTCTCGCGCTCGCGCACGGCGTCATGGAGCGCCTGCATCGCGGCCGCGCCGCGCGCGGCGTCCGCCTCGTCGGGTCGATTGATGCGGCTGTAGAACCAGTTCAGCTCCTCGCGCAGCCGCCCGAGCTGTTCGAGCAGTCCGGCCTCGAACTCGTCCCGGGGTCGCGGGCGCACGGCGAGCGTGCCGCTCAGCATCTCGACCAGGGCGCGCGAACGTGCGCGCTCCGTGTAGCCGAGCGCCTCGGTGACGCGCGCGCCGGACGAGTCCGTGAGGCAGAGTCGCACCAGCTCGTCGTAGGGCGCCAGCTTGTCCGCGACGAAGGCCGTGCGGAACTCCTCGGCCGGTAGAGGCGCGCGCAGGTCTTCGATGAGCGCCACGGCGCGGCGGAAGGAGTCTTCGGCCTTCGCGGTCTCGCCGCGCGCCGCGGCCAGAAGGCCGAGCGAGGTGTGGCAACGCTCGGCGATCTGCGGGAGCGCCTGCTGCTCGGCCTCCCTGAGCGTCGTGTCGAGCAGGATTTGTGCGAGCCGCTCCTGCCCCTGCGCGCGGGCGGCCTCGCCGCGCATCCAGCGCGCCAGAAGCATTCGGCGGCGGACGCCTGCGCGCGCCAGCGGCGCCTCGGCCTGCGGGGCCAGCACGGCCGTCGAGCCGTGGTCGCCTTCAGAGAGGTGGAGCTGCGCCTCGGCCAGCGTGACGTAAGCCTCGCCGACCAGGTTGCCCTCGGCCGCGTAGAG
>CAXTSK010000558.1:0-3795 GCA_964246655.1 uncultured Pyrinomonadaceae bacterium | reverse complement strand
CGCGGGCCAGCGGCTCGGCGCGCCGGGGCCGGAGAACCTTTCGAGCCCCATCCAGCGCAACGCTTCGTTCGCCGTCGATCCGCTCGACCCCTGCGCGGCCTCCACCTCGCCGCCGAATCGCGTGCGCGATTTCACGTCCGACCCGGCGAACAACTCGACCTTCGGCACGCTCGACATACGTCGCACGGTGACGAACATGACGGGCGGCAACGTCACGCGGCTGCGGTGGCGCATCATCGACCTGACGACCTTCCCCGCGCCTTCGGGCTTCGCGGATTTGCGGCCGCGCACCTCGACCGCGGTCGTCGTCACGGTTGACCGCGCGCCGTGCAGCTCGGGCACTTCGAACGTCACCGTGCAGGGCACGACTTTGGAACAGCCGCCGAGCCAGCCCAACGGCGGCGGCTTCAACTCGTCGCTCTCCTCGGGGACAGTCACGCTCGCCACGCCGCTCGCCAACGGCGCGACCCTCGACCTGCGCTTCCTGCTCGGCATCCAGCAGACCGGCACGTTCAAGTTCTTCGTCAACGTCGAAGCGCTACCGTAGACGGTGAGCAGTGAGCAGTAGAAAGACTTCGGCGGGCGTTGGGTTCTTTAATCCACAACGCCCGCCGAAGTCTTTAGTATTTCTACTGCCCACCGCTCACTCTTCGCGCGTGAAGCAGTCCTTCGCCTCCGCGAAACGCGCGTCATCGACTGCGGCGTTGTGTTTGACCTCCGAGTAGGTGATGGTCGCGAAGTCGTCGCGGATTTTGAACGGCAGCATGTGGCCGTCCACCTCGCGGAAGTCCTCGAAGTATGTTTTGTCGCGCCGCACGAGCAGACCCGTCTTGGCGTCGAAGTAGAGCGTCGTGCGCCCGCCCGAGAGGGTGGACGCCTCGACGACGTGCGCCGACGCGCCGCCGACCTCCTCCATCCCCTTCAGCCTCATCGAAGGGTAGAGCCGCCGCAGGTCGTCCGCCCAGGGCCAACGCGCCTCAAGCTTCAGCTCCGCCAAGTCGGCGCCCTCAACCTGGCGGAAGCCGAACAGCGGAATCTGCATGTAGCCGTACTCGCCCGTGAAGCCGCGACGGATGACGCCGAGGCCGTCCACGTTGACGAGCGCGACGAACTTGTCCGGCGCCTTCTCCAAAACCTCGACCGTGCCGCTGACCCTCATCCCCGCGTACGCGCCCTCGATGCGCCCCTTCGACACGCGCGTCGAGAGCGGCGCGCCGCCCGCGCGCTTCCACCCGGTCGCCTCCGCGTAATGCTCAAGTATCGGCTCGACCTCCGGCGCGATAACGGCGGCGGCCGTCGCCTTCTCTTCGGCCGGCTGAGTCTTATGACCCTCCGCGCCCTCTGCGATGCCGAAGGGGATGTCTATCACCGACAACGGCGCGCCGACGACGGTCGCGGTGCCCTTCGTGTCGATGGTGTTGAGCGCCGCTTCGAGCTGCGGGTCGCGGCCCAGGAGGAGCTGTCGGCGCGTGAGCTTGACCGAGAGGGTCGGCTCGACGCCGACGCCCTCGATGAGGCGGCCGTCGCCGCCGACGAAGTCCGCGAAGGCGTACTGGAGGATCGCGCCCGTCGGCAGTTCCTTCGCCGCCGACGGCAGGGTCGCGCCCGCGCTGCGCTGGCCCACGACGACGGCGCGCCCCGAAGCCTGCAAACCGGCCGCGAACATCTCGGCCGCCGACTGCGTCTCGGCGTCGATGAGCACGACGAGCTGTCCGTGGTAGCCGTTCCTCTGCGGCACGATGCCGAGGTCGAGCCGGCCCGCGCGCGTCCGCATCACGCCGAACGAGACGGGTCGCGTCTCAAGCAGTCCGCCCAGCCCGTAGACGAGCCCGAGCAATCCCCCACGATTGCCGCGCAGGTCGAGGACTATCCCCGGCGCGTCCTTCATCGAGCGCAGCGCCGCGCAGAACTTGTCGAGCACCGGCGCCGCGAACAAATTGAAGCGCACGTAGCCGACGCCGCCGCGCAGACGCGCCGACTCGAACTCGACGAACTGCGCGGGGAGCGCCGGGAAGAGCGCCACCAGCTCGCCCTTCAGGCGCTCGCGCGGGACGACGGCGCGGCGCACGCGGTTGCGCCCGTCGAGGAAGGTCAGCGTGACGCTCGTGCCCGGCGGGCCGTTGACGTAGCCGACGAGGATCTCGGCCGGAATCTGGTTGCGCGCCGAAGGCTCGTAGACGGCCACGAGCCGGAGCGTGCGCAGGATTTCGGAGAGAGGCTGGCCTTCGATGCTGCGCAGGACGTACCCCGTGCGCAGGCCCGCGCGCGCGGCCGGAGAACCGGGCTCGACGCGCGTGACGAGGGCGGCGCCTGCGACGACGCGCAGGGCGATGCCGATGCCGTAGGTCAACTGCGCGGCCGCGCGCAGGCTCCCCCTGCGGCGCGGCTCTTCCGAGCCCGGGGTTTCGTCCCCGCCCTCGCCGTCGTTCGAGTCGTCTTCGTCGCCGGTCGCGGGGATGGCCTCGGGCGGGATGATGTTGAAGTGCGAGCGGCCGAGGCGGTTGAGCATCTGCTGCAAGAGCGCGTGCAGCTCTCGGTCTGTGCTCGCCGCGGCGACGCGCGGGGCGAACTCCAAGCGCACGGCGTCCCAGTCCACGCCGCCGAACTTCGGGTCGTAGTGATTGTCCCTGACCGTCTGCCAGACGATGTCGAAAGACTCCCTGCGGCGCTCCGCCTCGGCACCCGCGGCGGAGACCGTCGGTGCGGCGGCGACGGTCGGCGCCTCGACGCGCGGCGTCTGCCGTGCGTGTGTGACGGTGTGCAGGACGAAGGGTATGAGGAAGAGTGCTCTGAAGAGCGGGGTGACCCTTGACATTCGACTCCTCGCGCGCGGGCGTCTGTCTGTGTCCGCGCGTCTCGAACGCGAAGCGCGCCCCCCGGGAAGACTTTTGGGAAGGCCGCGCGGAGTTATTAAAGCACCGGCTGGCCGGTGCGTGTCAAACAAAAGTTCGTGCGCCTTCCCTCCAAATCGAATGGCGTGGTTCGCGGCCCGAACACTTTCAACCTTACTCATCACAATCAATCTGCAAGAACAGACCGTCCTTTTTCAGGTCGCGCTGTAGCTGAAAGAGAGACGGGTTTTGATTCGCTTTCCCCACCTGAACGTTGTCGGCCGTCTCGGCGACCAGGCCCGCGAAGCGCGGAAAGGCTGAAATAGTGTGACTTATACGTCTCCGCCGATGCACACACGCTCTTTGGCACGGCCGTTGTTATTAACCCCGGCAGGTGCTTGGGAGTTCAAAAATTTGTGGGTGAGTAACTGAGGAGGATTGAACATGCTTTGGACCATTCTTGTGATTCTGCTGGTTCTCTGGCTGCTGGGTCTCATCGGCGGCGTCGGCGGTGGCCTGATCCACCTGCTGCTCGTCGTAGCGCTGGTCATCTTCGTCATCAACCTTCTGACCGGACGCCGCCCCGTCGTCTAAATGCGGCCTGATACGAGATAGAACGCGGGCCCGGTCTCATCTGCGACGGGCCTGCTTCTTGAGACGCCCTGGCGCCTCGCGTCAGAGCATCGTCCACAGCAGGCAGCGCCCTTTCTCTTCGTTGAGGGAGGGCGTTGTCTCTGTCTATGCGCTCACTTGACACTCTCACCGCTCAACCCTAATATCTACCCTCGCGTGGGGCAGTAGCTCAGTTTGGCAGAGCGCCGCGTTCGCAATGCGGAGGTCAGGGGTTCGATCCCCCTCTGCTCCACCAAAGAAAATTTTTGACGGCCGACGGCGGGTTCATTCCCGCCGTTTTTCTTTTGGCTGTTAATATGCCGCCGAGCCCTACCTAGTTGATCCTTCAAGG
>CAXTSK010000557.1:0-3795 GCA_964246655.1 uncultured Pyrinomonadaceae bacterium | reverse complement strand
GCGGAGAGGTACGGGCTCGGCCCGATGATGTGGCTGCTGGCGCTCGGCCCGGTCGCGCTGCTGGCGGGGCTCTTAACGGTGAAGGAAAAAAGTAGGCAGTAGGCAGACGGCAGTAGGCAGACGGCAGACGGCAGTTGAAAGCGTTGCTGTCGAGAAGCTCGAATTAATCTTCAACATTCTAAACGCGGAGCGTACCGCCTACTGCCGTCTGCCTACTGCCTATCGAGACGTGTTATCTTGCCACGGTTCTGCCTCGCCGCGCGTGCTGCCCCGCCGCGCGGCGCCTACAGCGAAAGTGGTGCCCAAGATGCCCGAGACACTCTCGAAAGAGTCCTTCGCCGAGCTACTGAACACGAAGTTCCGCGTCCTGCTGGAGACGGAGAACGCGCCGGAGGTCGAGCTCGAACTCGCCGAGGTCGTAGAGTTCCCCACGCTGACCCACTCGCGCAGCGACGTGGAGCGCTTCTCGCTCTACTTCTACGGCCCCGGCGACTTCTTCCTGCCCCAGGGCACGTACCGTCTGGCGCACGAGCGGCTCGGCGAGCATGACATCTTCCTCGCCGCCATCGCGGAGGAGCCGCGCGGCTTCCGCTACGAGGCCGTCTTCAGCTACTTCAAAGACGAATGATGAATGATGAATGATGAATATCGCGTCGCAGAAATATTCATCACTCATCATTCATCATTTTCGGGAGCCCACTCCATGTGGAGGTAGCCGCCGAGGTCTTCGAAGACGCGGAAGCCGAGGCGCTCGTAGAAGCGGCGGGCGTCGGCGTTGAGCATGAAGACCATGTGGCGGAGGCGCTTGCCCGCGGCGCGCGCCTCCTCGACGAGCGCGCCGACGATGGCGGCGCCCAGTCCCCGCCGCTGCGCCTCGGGGAGCAGCGCGATGTCGAGCAGGCGTATCTCGTGCTCGGCGCGGCCGACCCAGACGCGCCCGACCGTGCGCCCGTCCAGCTCGATCACGTCGTACTCGGCGTCGGGGAAGCGCGCTTCGTACTCCGCCTTCTGCGCGTCGTACTGCGCGCGGCAGAAGGCGAGCTTCTGCTCGTCGTCCCACCAGGTGACCTGCGCCAGCTCGGCCGCGCGCGTGCTGGCGTAGACCCGCACCAACTCCTCGTAGTCGGCCTCCGCCGCCGGGCGCAGCACGACCCTCAGGCCGCCCGCCTCGATAAAGCCCCCGCCGATTAACATCAATCGCCTGCCCTCCACACAGAGTTTTCGTCCGAGCGCGCGCCGGGACACACCCCGGCCGCGCCGCGCGCAGCCCCGCCGGGGCCGCCGTGGATACTAACGCGCGTGAGTGAAAACTTTAAGCCGGTGGGAGCGTCAGAGGGCGTGGTTGAAGACGGCCTCGTAGAAGTAGGTGCCGCTCGGACCGTCGCGGCGCGTCAGGAAGAGCGGGAACTTGCCGAGGGCGGCGTGCTCCACGTCGTAGATGGAAGTCAGGTCGGTCAGCTTCCCCTCCGAGCGGAAGACGAGCGCGAAACTGTCGGACGGGCGCGTCTTCGTCGTCACCTTGCTCTTCGGGTTCGGCGTGCAGTCGCGGACGCTGACGAGGGTCGCCTCTATCGAACTCGCACCCGCGCGCAGCGTAAAGACGCCGTTCAGGTAGGGCTGGAACGTCTCGCGCTTGAAGTAGAAGGTCGCCTCCTGCTTCGCTTCGTACGAGACCTGGAAGTCGCGCGCCGGGTCGTGCTTGCGCAACTCTTGGGAGAAGGCACGGGGCATCGAGTCGAGAGCAAAGCCCGTCAGAAGGACGGACATCGCCCCCGACCGCAGGAAGGTGCGTCGGGACACGGTCATGTTTTAGCTGCTCCTAGACCAACAGGGGTGGGTGGCGGAGCTAACCCTTCTCTCCGCCTCAGGCCAGTGTATGTTACGCGGCGGCGCGCTGACAACCTTTTTGGACAAAACTATAGTTCCTTGTTCTTGCCAAACCCTGTGCATTAGGTTTAAAATTCCTGCCGCTCCGCTAAACGGCCGAGCACCAACGTACACAGGCAAGCTTTCCGTAAAAGTTTTCCGCCAAGCCAAGCACCCAAGGGCGCACCCAGTTCTGTTCATTCCCGTTCTAAGCATCGCTCCGGAGCCCCGCGACCACGCCGGGCCGCACAACCTCGTCAAGCTTTAACCACGCTCTCGAAGCCTATCCGCCAAGGAGAGAGAAATGTCCGAACCGTTCCTCAGTGAGATAAAGATCGTCAGCTTCAACTTCCCCCCCAAAGGCTGGGCCCTTTGCAACGGCCAATTCTTGCCCATCAACCAGAACCAGGCGCTCTTCGCACTGCTCGGCACGACGTACGGCGGCAACGGTCAGACGACCTTCGCGCTGCCGAACCTCCGCGGGAGGGTGCCCGTCCACGAGGGCAGCGGCCACACGCTCGGCGAGGCGGCCGGCTCGACCAGTGTCACCGTCAACATCCAGCAGTTACCGACGCACCTCCACGCGCTGATGGCGAGCACGAACACCGGCAGCACCCAAGACGCCGCCGGGAACGTGCTCGGGCAGGTGGCGAGCCGCCTCTACACCGACCCGAACGCCCTGACGACGCTCAGCCCCTCGTCTGTGACGAGCGTCGGCGGCAGCCAGCCGCACAACAACATGATGCCCTACCTGGTGCTGAACTTTATTATCGCGCTCCAAGGCATCTTCCCGTCGCAGAACTAGAGGAGGAGGAGATTAATGGGACAACCATACGTCGGAGAGATCAGGATGTTCGCGGGCAACTTCGCCCCCAACGGCTGGATGTTCTGCGAGGGGGCGCCGCTCCCCATCTCGGAGAACGAAGTGCTCTTCCAGCTCATCGGCACGACCTACGGCGGCGACGGCGAGTCGACGTTCAACCTGCCGAACCTCGCCAGCCGCGTCCCCATCCACATGGGCACCGGGCCGGACGGGACGACCTACCAAATCGGCGAGATGGCCGGCACCGAGCAGGAGACGCTGACCATCCAGCAGATACCGAACCACTCGCATCCGCTGACGGGCTCCACCGATGTCGCGCAGGACGTTAGCCCCGCGGGTAAGGTGGTCGGCCAGGCCGGCGGCAGCGCGCTGCCCTACATCCAGGATGTCACGGACTCCGCCATGAGCTCCCAGGCGATTCAAGCTGCCGGCGGCAGCCAGCCGCACGAGAACACGCAGCCGTTCCTATGCATCAACTTCATCATCTCGCTCTTCGGGGTGTTCCCCAGCCAGACCTAAGGAGGAGAGAATGTCCGACCAATTCGTAGCCGAAATCCGTATCTTCCCCTTCAACTTCCCCCCGAAGGGCTGGGCCTTCTGCGACGGGCAGTTGATGCCCATCTCGCAGAACACGGCGCTCTTCTCGCTGCTCGGCACCGTCTACGGCGGCGACGGCAAGTCCACCTTCGCGCTCCCCGACCTGCAAGGGTCGGTCCCGATGCAGCCCGGCCAGGGGCAGGGGCTCAGCGACCGCTTCCTCGGCGAGATGTCCGGCGTCGAGAGCATCACGCTGCTCCAGAGCGAAATGCCCTTGCACACGCACGGGCTGATGGCACACGACATTGACATCGGCGAGTTGAACGCCCCCGCGCCCAACCGCTGCCTGGCGAAGTCCGCGAACTCGACGGCGTACACCGCCGCCGCCAACCTGACCATGATGGCCTTTCAGGGGCTGCCGCCCGCGGGCGGCGGCCTCCCGCATAACAACATCCAGCCGTACCTGACCCTTAACTTCTGCATTGCCCTCCAGGGCATCTTCCCGCAGAGGCCGTAAGCCGAGGCCCACGATCCGCGGGGCGGCCGTCCCGCGTCGCGTCGCCCCGCAC
>CAXTSK010000556.1:0-3833 GCA_964246655.1 uncultured Pyrinomonadaceae bacterium | reverse complement strand
CTGCTGCCACAGCGCGTGATACCGGTATTGCTTGCGGCCGCGGGCGTCGCGGCCGTCGGCGGGCGGGGGCGACGGCACGGTCGGGTCGGTCGCGGGTGCGCTCGCGGGCACGGACACGCCGCTCGGCATACTGCCGTTGGGGACGCTCAACCACTTCGCGAAAGACTTAGGGATTCCGCTCACGCTCGAAGAGGCGGCGCGCAACGTCTGTGAGGGGCGCGCGGTGCCGGTGGACGTGGGCGAGGTCAACGGGCACGTCTTCGTCAACAACTCAAGCCTCGGGCTCTACCCGCGCATCGTGCGGCGGCGCGAGAAGTTGCAGGAGCGCAACGGGAGCGGCAAGTGGTCTGCGTTCCTGCGCGCGTCGGCGGCCGTGCTGCTGCGCTACCCCTTCATGAGCGTGCGGCTGGAAGCCGACGGCAAAGAGATCGCGCGCAAGACGCCCTTCGTCTTCGTCGGCAACAACGAGTATCAGGTGGAGAACCTCCAACTCGGCGCGCGCTCATGTCTGGACGCGGGGCGGCTGAGCCTCTACGTCGCGCACCGCACGGGGCGTCTGGGCCTGCTGCGGCTGGCGCTGAGTGCACTGCTCGGCCGGCTGCGCGAGGCGCACGACTTCGACGCGCTCTGCGCCCGCGAAATCTGGGTCGAGACGCGCCGCCCCAAACGCATCCCCGTCGCCACCGACGGCGAGGTCTCCGTGCTCTCGACGCCGCTCCACTACCGCATCCGCCCCGGCGCTTTGAAGGTGATAGTTCCAAAGGAAGTGAATAGTGAATAGTAAATGGTGAATAGTTAAAACAGGCTCTTACTATTCACCATTTACTATTCACTATTCACGGGCGTGAGCCATGAAGAAGATCGTCCATCTCTCAGACCTGCACTTCGGGCGCATCGACGCGGGGCTCGTGGAGCCTCTGGTCGAGGCGGTGAACGAAGCCGAGCCGACGCTCGTGGTCGTCTCGGGCGACCTGACGCAGCGCGCGCGTTCGCAGCAGTTCGAGGAGGCGCGCGCGTTTCTGGACAGGCTGCCGAAGCCACAGGTGGTCGTGCCCGGCAACCACGACGTGCCGCTCTACGACGTGTACTCGCGTTTCGCGCGACCGTTGGACAAGTGGCGGCGCCTCATCTCCGAAGAGGTCGAGCCTACTTACGAAGATGAAGAGATGGTCGTCGCGGGCGTCAACACGGCGCGGTCTCTGACGCGCAAGTACGGGCGCGTCAACGAGCGGCAGGTCGAGGGTTTGCGCGAGCGCCTGTGCAAGTACCCGGACGAGGTCTTGAAGGTCATCGTCACGCACCACCCTTTCGACGTGCCCGCGGGCGCGGACGAGCGCGAGATCGTCGGGCGCGCGCAGATGGCGATGGAGGCGTTCGCCGCCTGCGGCGCAGACCTCCTGCTCGCCGGCCACATGCACGTCAGCCAGACAGGGCGCACCGCCGAGCGCTACAAGATTCAGGGCCACTCCGCGCTCTTCGTGCAGGCGGGCACGGCCACCTCGACGCGCGGACGCGGCGAGGCCAACTCCTTCAACGTCATCCGCCTCAAGCACCCGCACATACAGGTCGAACGCCGCGTCTGGCAACCCGAGGCGCGGGGGGGTGCCCCCCCCCCCCACCCCCCCCCACACCCCCCCCCCCCACAGCGGGGGGGGCCCCCGCCCCCCACCGACCGGTCCCCGCGCGCGGCGGCCCCCCCCGGGCGCGGGGCGCCGCCCCCCCCCAACGCCGAGACCTTCCGCCACACCCCGGAAGAGGGCTGGGAGCGCCTGCCCGAAGAGGTCGCCGCCGGCATCACCTTCGACGAAGGCGGCACGGGTCTGCAACCGCATGTGCCGAGTTAGGTGTTGGGTTTTGGGTTTCAGGTGTTGGTTAAAAGCAGATGCCTTACCCAACACCCGGCGCCTCAAACTTCAAAACTAATACCCGGAACCCAACACCCAACACTTCTTTTTGACACCGCCGCCGCGCGTGCATGATGATTGAGCCCCCGACGCCGTTTCGAAGACCTGAAATAGACGGAGGACTCTTCATGCAGACGACGCCCCTTGCCCTGCGGCTCGCCGCCGCCCTCGCCATCGTTCTCGCATCGTTCGCGCCCGCCTTCGCCGCCCAGGACGCGCAGACAGACCCCGAGCGTGAGCGCGCCTTTAAGCTCTACGAGGCTCAGAACTTCGTCGAGGCGACGCCGCTGCTTGAGAAGCTCGCCGAGAAGTACCCGGACGACCCGGCGGTGCTCGGCCGCTTCGGCTTTTCGATCTACGCTGCGACGGCTTCGGTCAAAGACCCGGCCCAGCGCAGGCAGTTGCGGGAACTCGCCACACAAGTTCTGAGGAGGGCGCAGCAGGCGGGCGATACCGGCACCCTGACGGCGATGACCCTCGGCATGCTCGAAGCGGGCGTCGCGGACGCCGCGACCGAGGTGCCCTTCACGAACATCATCAACGCCGAGAAGGCCATGCGCGAGGGCGAGGACGCGTTCGTGCACGGCGACCTCGACAAGGCGCTCGCCGCCTACCAGCGCGCGCTCGAACTCGACCCGCTGCTCTACGAGGCGGCGCTCTACGCGGGCGACATGTACTTCAAGAAGGGGCACCTCGAATCGAACGCGCGCCGGAAGGACGAGCTGATGACGCAGGCCGGCGAGTGGTTCGCAAAGGCCGTCCGGATCAACGCCGACCGCGAGACGGCGCACCGCTACTGAGGTGACGCGCTGATGATGGGGCAGGACAAGCGCGACGAGTCGCGCGACCACTTCGTGGACGCGATCGTGGCCGATCCCTACTCGCGCCACGCGCGGCTCGGGCTCGTGCAGTGGGGTCAGAGGTACAACGTGCCGCTCGCCCACCCGAATATCGACGTGCAGTCGAGCGTCTCGCCGATGAAGGACGACAAGATGACCATCACCATCGACCCGAAGGCGGACGACGGGCGCGCGGCGTGGATGAGGTACGGCCTGACGCGCATGGCGTGGACGACGAACGACTACGAGAAGTTCAGGAAGGCGTACCCCGGCGAGAAGACCTACCGCCACAGCCTGCGGGAGGAGACGGACGCCCTGCGCGGCGTTATCGAGTCCGCGCGGGAACAGCAGAAGCAGGGCAAGGTCAAGCAGCTCTCGAAGGACTTGCAGTTGCTCGTGCAGCTCGAAGAGGCCGGGCTGCTCGAAGCCTACGTCCTCTTCGCGCGCGCCGACCAGGGCATCGCGCAGGACTACGTCGAGTACCGCAAGGCCAACCGCGACAAGCTCCGTCGCTACCTCATCGAGTACCTCACCTCGGGGAAATATTAGGAAGTAGACAGTAGAAATACAGAAGCGGCGCGTCCGGCCTTAAAGCTGAGACGCGCCGCTTAGTTCTTCTACTGGCTACTGACTACTGTCTACCGGCTACTGTCTACTTCCTTCTGCTGCTTGCGCGGGAGCATGCCGTCCATCACGGCCGCGTTGTAGACGAAGGCGGCGACGATGACGGCGGCCTCTTTGAGGTCTTCAGGGACGGCGCGGTCGTAGTTGTCCTGGCTGGAATGCCAGGTGCGCGTGCCGTATTCCATCTCGTCCTGGAGGAAGTCGATGCCGTTCAAGCCCACGGCGTCGAAGGAGAGGAAGTCCGAGCCGCCGGCGTTGGCGGCCGTGACGGTCGTCGCCGTGCAGGTCGTCTCGCCGACCTTCATCTGCGCAAAGGGCAAAAGCCACCGGCGGAAGAAGGGGCGCAGCCCCTCGTTGCCCTGCATGTGTACGCCGCGGATGGCGCCCGTGCCGCTGTCGGTGTTGAAGTAGACGTTGAGGCGCGCGTGCTCCGGCTTGAAGCGCGCGGCGGGCGGCGGAGTAGGCT
>CAXTSK010000555.1:0-3833 GCA_964246655.1 uncultured Pyrinomonadaceae bacterium | reverse complement strand
CCCGCAGGCAGCGCGAGGTTGACGAAGCCCTCCTCGACCTCATCCCCCGCCTGACGCGCAAACGCGGGCAGGCTTACACACGCGCCGAGCAGCGCCGCCACAATCAGCGACGCCCACAGCGCCCGGAGTTTCTGTCCTGAACGGCCCACGAAGGTTTGATGTCCGCCCCACGCCCACATGGTTGCCGCAATAGTAAAGCGTGAACCGTAAAACCTAAACCGTGACGAGAAGGGCTTGGGGCGTATCGTCACGGGTTTCGGTTTACGGTTCACGCCCCCGAAGGGGTTATTCGAGCATGTCGAGCATGGAGTTGCCGCCGCCGGTCGGCGGGGGTATCGGGCGGGCGCCGGCGGAGCCCATGTCGCTGAGACGGAGGAGGAAGTTGCCCGGGTTGGACGCGTAGGCCATCGCGTCCTCTTTCTGCACCACCCCCTCGCGAACGTAGCCTTCGAGCACGCCGTCGAAGGTCTGCATGCCGTCGAGTTCGCCCTGCTCCATCGCGTCCACGAGCGACTTGCCTTCGCGCTCGCCGTACTCCATGTACTCGCGCGTGCGCGCCGTGGACTTAAGAATTTCTATGGCGGCGATACGCCCCTGCCTGTCGGCGCGCGGGATCAAACGCTGCGAGACGATGAAGCGGAAGGACTGCGATAGGCGCGTGCGGACGGACTTCTCCTCGTTCTTGGGGAAGACGCCGACGATGCGGTCTACGGTCTTCGCGGCGTCGATGGTGTGCAGGGTCGAGAGGACGAGGTGGCCCGTCTCGGCCGCTTCGAGCGCGACCTCGATGGTCTCGCGGTCACGCATCTCGCCGACGAGGATGACTTTCGGCGCCTGGCGGAGCGCGGCGCGCAGCGCGAGCGCGAAGTTCGGCGTGTCGGAGTGCAGCTCGCGCTGGTGGATGGTCGCGCGCTTGTGCATGTGCAGGAACTCGATGGGGTCTTCGATGGTGACGATGTGGTAAGCCTTCGACTCGTTGATGAGGTCGATGACGGCGGCGAGCGTCGTGGACTTGCCCGAGCCGGTCGGCCCCGTCACCAGCACGATGCCGTTCTTGAGCCCGCAGACTTCCTTCAGCACCTCGGGCAGGTTGTAATCGCTCCACTGCGGCGGCCGGTTGGGGATAACGCGCATGACGATGGCGTGCGTGCCCCTCTGCATGAAGATGTTGACCCGGAAGCGCGCAAAGCCCGGTGCGCTGAAGGAGAGGTCGGTCGAGCCGAACTGCTGCAAGTTCTCGCCGGCTGTCAGGTGGCTGCCGATGATGATCTTGGCGAGCGCGGCCGTGTGGTTAGGCAGAAGCTTCTCCAACCCGGGCACCTCGACGGGCTGAAGTTCTCCCAACAGCTCGACCTGCGGCGGACGCCCCGGCGAGAAGATCAGGTCGCTGACCTTGTCGGAGACGGCCAGCATCCGCTGGAGGACGTTCAAAAAATTCAACTGCGGCGGCGCGCCCGCCGGGGGCGGCGGCGCGGCAAAAGGCGCTTGGGGTGTGCTCATCTAAAATCTGCTCCGGGGGTCTGGTACGTAAAGTGGTGCTCGGTACGAGGCTGAAAGATGAGGCGGGCGGCTCCGGGCGAGGCGGAACCCTTGGGGCTCTCCCCACATCTAAGATGACAGAACGGCGCACGACTTGGCAAGTAGGAATTTCGCGCGGGCGCCGGTGGATTTCGTCCGCGTGTGTGGCGCCGGGGCGAAACTTACGTAAACAGTCGTAACCGAAATGACACTCGTCTTGCAAACAACCGTGCCCGCTTCGGCGTACATCTGAATGTCAGACGGCCGCGGGGCGTGTTCGTTAAGAAGTTGAGCCCCACGAACCGGAAAGGAGGCGCGAGAGAATATGGCGACGTACCGTGACCCCGCGAGAGTCTTTGCACCGCTGGAGATACTCGAGCGCCTGCTCGAAATCCGCGCCGACGCCGGCTACGCGCCTGTGATCTTCGTGCGCTCGGCCGACGACCTCGTCGCGTACTTCGACGCCTACGGCTTCGACGTATACAGCTTCGACCAGCCCGAGGCCGAGTTCCGCTTCGGCGACTACCGCGCGCCCGTCGCCCCCGGCGGCGACCACGCGCACGAGTCGACGACGGCGCACTGAAGTGAGCAGTGAGCGGTGAGCAGTAAGCAGTAGCCGGCGGGTTTTAGAGAAGTCTTACAAATTCGGAAGGCAGCCGAGCGAGAATGCTCTGGCTGCCTTCTGTTTTTACTGCTCACTGCTCACCGCTCACAACGCTTTAATCACCACGAAGGTCACGTCGTCGCCGGAGCCGCGGCCGCCCGTCCATTCGAAGATGTCGTTGTAGATGTAGTCGATCATCTGGCGGGCGCGGAGGTCGCGGGCGCGGCGGACGGCGTCCACGAGGCGCGAGCGGCCGTACTCCTGCCCTTCGGGGCTCAGCGCCTCGGTCGCGCCGTCGGTGTAGAGGACGAGTATCTGGCCGGAGTCGATGGGCAGATAATATTCGTAATAGCGCGTGTCCTTGAAGAGACCCAGGGGGAGGCCCCCGCGCTCGACGAAGCGCGGGCCGTCGGGATTGAGGACGAGCAGCGGGTTGTGGCCCGCGTTGACGAAGGCCAGCGTCCGGTTCGTCGCGTCGAGCATGCCGTAGAAGCAGGTGACGAACTGGTGCGGGTCGATTGACTCCCACAAAAGGTAGTTGACCTTCGCCATCGCCACGTTCGGCGCGTAGCCGGTGTGGATGGCCGCGCGCAAGGAAGCGCGGAGGAAAGCCATCAGCAGAGAGGCCGGCACGCCCTTCCCCGAAACGTCGGCGATGACGAGCCCGAGCTGGTCTTCGTAGGGCTTGACGAAGTCGTAGTAGTCGCCCGAGACCTCCTCGGTCGAGAAGTTGTAGCCCGAGATGTCGAAGCCGTCCACCTCCGGGTCGCGCTCGGGCAGAAGCGCCAGTTGCACCTGGCGCGCGACTTCGAGCTGCGCTTCGAGCCGCTTCTTCTCCACCAACTGCTCGTGGAGCATCGCCTTCTCGACGATGATGGCGACCTGCGAGGCGAGGAGCATGAGGAGCTGCTTGTCGTCCTCGGTGTAGGCGTTGAGGTCGTCGGATTCGAGATCGACGACGCCGATGACCGAGTCGTTCGAGATGACGGGGGCGACGACCTCGGAGCGCGTCTCCTTGCGGGCGTTGACGTAGCGCGCGTCCTTGCGCACGTCCGAAACGACGACCGCCTCACCCGTCTCCGCGACCCAACCGATGAGCCCCTGGCCCAGCCTGAGCCGCAGCTCCATCAACTCCTCGATGTCGTAGCCGCGCACGGCCTCCGCGTGGAAGACGAGCGAAGCGGTGCCGCCCTCGCTCAAGTGCGGGTCGCGGCGGATGATGTAGATGCCCGCGGCGTCATAAGGCAGGAGTTGGTCGAGCGTGTCCATCACCTGCGCCAGCACCTCTTCGAGGTTGAGCGAACGGCTGATCTTCCTGGTGATCTCAAGCAGCATGCGCAGCTTGGTCACCAGCGTCAGCCCCTCCGTCCTCGCCCCTGCGGTCTCTTCGGCCATAAGCGGGAGATTATAACAAATGATGAATGATGAGTGATGAATGAATGGCAGGCAGCATTTTATTCATCACTCATCATTCATCAATTCAACAGCTCTTTCCGTCAGAAGCTCCAACTCAAGAGCTGCCGCAGGGTGATGGCGGAAGAGGTCGTTGATGTCGGAGGGGAGTTCGATGACGGCTAGCGCCAAGCCGCGTGCGTGGAAGAGGTCGCGGTAGCGGGCGGGCTGAAAGAGGACTGGCTCGCGCCGACGAGGCCGACCGCCGCGAAGCCGTGCGCGAGGAGCGTGAGCGTGTCGGTGAAGCCTTCGACGAGGT
>CAXTSK010000554.1:0-3836 GCA_964246655.1 uncultured Pyrinomonadaceae bacterium | reverse complement strand
CGTCTACGCCCTGCACGCGCCCGGCCCCGAAGCCCTCCGCACCCTCAAACAACTCGGCGACCCGCTCCGCTTCGATACGGGTGCCGACGGCCGCACTGTCACGCCCTCGCGCTAAAGGAGGAACGAATCATGAACCGTTCACACACACGGCCACAAAGACTCGGCGGCCTTCCGCCGCGGCTCCGCCTCCTTGCGCTCGTGCTCGCGTGGGGGGGGGCGGGGGGCGGCCCCCCCCCCCCCCCGCCCGGGCCCCCCCCCCCCCCCCCCCCCGGGCGCGCAGACGCAGGGCCAGACCACGCCGCCCGCGGGCGGCGAAGACGCGCCGGACTTCATCGCCCCCGCGCGGCCGACCGTCTCGAACCCCGCGGAGTTCCAGAGGCCGGGCGTGCTGCAACTCGAATACGGCTTCAACGGCAACTGGCGCGCGCCGGGCGGCGCCAACGCTGAGGACACCCCGCTCGCCCTGCGCTTCGCGGTGAGGCGCCGCCTGCTGCTTGAATTCGACGGCGACTCGCCCGCCTCGCAGTCCGCCGAAGATCAGAGAACGACGGGCGCGGGCGACACGCAGCTCGGCCTTCAACTCGTCCTGCGACACGAGGCCGCCTCGCGCCCCGGCGTCGCGCTCGCCTACTACGTCAAGCTCCCCACGGCGAGCGCGGACAAGGGACTGGGCACGGGGCGGGTTGATCATTCCTTGCTCGCGCTCTTCAGCAAGAAGTCGGGCGGGACGACCTTCGACTTCAACGCCGTCTACCTGCTCGCGGGGCGCACGAACGACGACGGCCATGCTTCGAGCGCGCAGGCGGCCCTCGCCGCCTCCCGCGACATCACGGAACATGTCGGCTTGCAGGGCGAGGTGAGCGGCTACACGCGCAACGACGCGCAGCCGGGCGCGGCCTTCGGCCTCGGAGTCGTCACGTACAAGGTCAAGCGCCGCCTCGTCCTCGACTGCGGCCTCCGGGTCGGGCTCACGCCCGACGCCCCGCGGGTCGGCGCGGTCGCTGGCCTCACCGTCGGTGTCGCAGACCTCTACCGGAAGCACGGCGCGGGTCGTTGAAGGCCCGGCGACCTGTTAAAATAGTCGCCTTACTTCGCGGGCGGTTCGGGCATCAAAGTTCTCAATGTCGGAAGCCTTACTCAAAGACTCATACGGGCGTGCCATACGCGACCTGCGCGTGTCGGTGACCGACAGATGTAACTTCCGCTGCTTCTACTGCCTGCCGCACGGCTCGCCCGAGGAGACCGCGCCGAAGGAAGCGCTCTTAACTTATGAAGAGATAACCGCGGCGGTCGAGGTCTTCGCCTCGCTCGGCGTCGAGAAGGTGCGCCTGACGGGCGGCGAGCCGATGCTCCGGCGCGACATCGAGACGCTGGTCGCCAAGCTCGCGCGCGTCGAAGGCGTGCAAGACCTCGCGCTCACCACCAACGGCTTCAACCTCGCCGAGCGCGCCGCGGGTTTGAAGGCCGCCGGGCTCGACCGCATCACCGTCAGCCTCGACAGCCTGAGGCGCGCGGCCTTCACCGAGATGACGGGCGTGGACATGCTCTCGCGCGTGCTCGAAGGCATCCGCGCGGCGCAGCGCGTCGGGCTCTCGCCGGTCAAGGTCAACGCCGTCGTCGTGCGCGGCCACAACGAGGGGGAGGTCGCGGACTTCGCCGCCTTCGCACGCGAGCACGCGGTGGACGTGCGCTTCATCGAGTACATGCCGCTCGACTCCGGCCACGGCTGGTCGCGCGCGCACGTCGTCTCGGGCGCGGAGATTCGCCAGGCCATCAACGAACGTTTCCCGATGGTCGCCCGCCGCGTCGAGCGCGGCTCGGAGACGGCCACGCGCTACCGCTTCGCCGACGGCGCGCCCGGCGAGATCGGCATCATCGCCCCCGTCACCGAGCCCTTCTGCGGCGCCTGCTCCCGCGTCCGCCTCACCGCCGACGGCCAGATACGGACGTGCCTCTTCTCCAAGGTCGAACACTCCCTGCGCGACGTGCTCCGCTCCGGCGCCACCCCCGCCGAAACCGCCGACTACATCAAGTCGGTCGTGCTCAAGAAGGAGCCGCGCCACTACATCAACGAAACCCACTTCGAACAGCCCGCGCGCACGATGAGCCTCATTGGCGGTTAATGCCCTGACGACGAGGATTTGGTTATGAGCACGAAGACCGAAGCCACCATCGAAGACCTCTACAAGGTTGACGGCAAGGCGGAACTCGTTGACGGGGAGATTGTCCACATGTCACCCACCGGGCAAATGCCGAGTTATGCTTCCAGGCAGGTTCTTTTCTCGTTGCACGGGTACGAGCGGCAGACCGGGAGTGGTTACGCCATCGGCGATAATGCCGGATTTAGGGTGAACCTGCCCCGGCGTAAATCCTTCAGCCCCGACGCGGCCTTTTACGTCGGCGAGTTGAAGGGCATGAAGTTCTTCGAGGGCGCGCCCGTCTTCGCCGTCGAAGTGAGGAGCGAAGGCGATTACGGCCCGAAGGCGGAGGAGGCGTTGGCGCGCAAGCGCGCCGACTATTTCGCCGCGGGCACGCAGGTCGTCTGGGACGTTGACCTCTTGAGCGAGACGCCCGTGCGCGTCTTCCGCGCGAGCGACCCCGAGAACCCGACCCTCTACCGCCGGGGCGAGCTGGCCGAGGCCGAGCCGGCGCTCCCCGGCTGGACGATGCCCGTGGACGACCTCTTCGTCTGAGCGCGCCGCGGCACTTAACAAGTTTAGACCTCGCAGAGAAGTTGAAAGGAAGTAACCTCGCAATGAACAAGGGTAGGATGAGGCGCGCGGCCGGACGCTCAGTCGCGTGTGTGGCGCTGTTGGCGTCGTTGGGGCTGGCGGAGGCGGGCGCGCAAGTGGGGAGGGGGCAGCCGGGTCCGCCTCCTCCGCAGCCCTCGGGGCGCGTGCGTTCGAGCACGATGCGGGTCGAGCTGCCGATGCCGCCGGTCGCGGAGACGCCCGTGCCTTTAGTTGACGGCGGGCGGGACGGCACACTTAACACGCTCAGCTTCACGACGCCGGACGCGACCTTCGAGCGCAAAGTCGTCAAGGGCTCGCCCTTCACGGCCGAGTCGGTCACAGAGCACGTGCAAAGGCTCGGCGACGGCAACCGCATGATGCGAAAGTCAACCGCGAAGCTCTTCCGCGACTCCGCCGGGCGCACGCGCCGCGAGCACGCACTCACGCGCGGAGGCGTCACCGCCTCGGACGGGCAGGAGCCGCGCCTCATCGTCATCAACGACTCCGTCGGGCAGGTCGAGTATCTGGTGGACACCGCGCGCGGCACTATCCGCAAGACGCGGGTGATTCCGGAACTCGCGGAGGCGCGTCGGCAGATGGGGACGGAGGAGTCCTTCGGCGTGCTGATGCCGACGAGCGCGGCGCACAGGCGCAGGGCCGAGGGCGACGCCGCACAGCCGTTGCCCGAGCCGAAGAAGGAGCGTTTGGAGACGCAGCAGATCGAGGGCGTCATGGCCGAGGGCACGCGCATCACCGTGACCATCCCGGCCGGCGAGTTCGACAACGAGCAGCCGCTGGAGATCACGCACGAGCAGTGGTACTCGCCCGAGTTACAGATGGTCGTGCTCATGAAGCACAACGACCCGCGCTTCGGCGAGACGACCTTCCGCCTGACCAACATCACGCGCGGCGACCCCACGCCCGACCTCTTCGCAGAGCCGCAGGGCTACCGCACCATCGACCAGCACGAGCCCGTCTTCGGCCGCCCCGTGATGAGAAGGCCATAGGGAAGTAGTAGGCGGTAGGCAGATGGCAGTAGGCAGTTAAGACAGGAAGACCCTGAAGGAACAGGTCTTAAAGAACCGTGGGCGGCGAGTCATAATC
>CAXTSK010000553.1:0-3837 GCA_964246655.1 uncultured Pyrinomonadaceae bacterium | reverse complement strand
CCCCCGGCCGCGGCGCAGGCCCCGCGCGGCGTCCGAGAGCCCGCTCAAGACCACCTACAGGGTCTTCCGCGCGCTGGCGCAGAGGGGGAGGGGAGGCGTCTACCAGGCGCTCGATGTGGGCGCCGTGCCGCCGCGCCTCTGCGTGCTCAAGGAGGGGCGCAGAACCGGCGAGGTGGGCCTCGACGGGCGCGACGGCTTCTGGCGGGTGCGGCACGAGGCGCGCGTGCTCGAAGCGCTCGGCGCCGCCGACGTAGAGGTGCCGCGCCTCTACGGCTCTTTCGAGGCGGAGGGGAATTACTACGTCGCGGTGGAGTTCATCGAGGGCCATAGTCTGGCCGCCCTGCTGAGCCGCCGACAGCGCAGACTCCCCGTCGCCGCGGCGCTCCGGTGCGGGGCGGCGCTGGCGCGCCTGGTCGCGCGCGTCCACGAGGCGGGCTGGGTCTGGCGCGACTGCAAGCCCGGCAACGTCGTCGTCACGGAGGACGGACGTTTGCGCCCGCTCGACTTCGAAGGCGCGTGTCGAGTCGAGAGCCCCGACCCTCTGCCGTGGGGCACGCCCGCCTTCGCCCCGCCCGAGGGCGGCGCGGAGTTCCGCGGGCAGTCGCGCCTCCCCGAAGACCTCTACGCGCTCGGCGCGGTCGTCTACTTCCTGCTCGCGGGGCGCACGCCGGAACCGTCCGGCCCCGTGCCTTTGGGGAAGATGAGAAGAGGCGTGCCTGAGTCCGCGTTGAAGTTGGTGGCGGAACTGCTCGACCGCGATCCGTCTCGCCGCCCGCCCGCCGCCGAGGCCGCGCAGAGGCTTGAAGGGGCCGTCCTTCCTGAGAAACCGCGGCGTGCCGTCAGGGCATCAGGTTGAGGCGGTGCGCGAGTTCGGCGTACCGCGGGTCGGAGCGCAGGTCGTCGTAGATGGGGTCGGTCGTGAAGTAGACGAGCAGCTGGAAGAACTTCTCCTCGTGGGCGCGGTTCAGCATCTCGAAGGCGGCGTCCCGGTCGCCCATGCCGATGTAGACGAGCGCCTTCTCAAACGCGGGCATGGGCCTCTCCGGGGTCGAGAGCTCGTCCAACTCGCGCAGGGAGGCCCGCGCCTCCTCCTGTCGGCCGGCCTTGCCGTAGGCGTACCCGAGCCCGGCGGCCGAGAGCACCGCGTCCTTGGCGTGGGCGGTCTTGAAGAACTCAATCGCCTCCTCGGCCCGCCCCCGCTGCACCAGCACGTAGCCTTTCATGCGCAGGAAGCCGGGGTAGTCGGGGTTCTTTTCGAGCAGCTTGTCGAAGTAGTCCTCGGCCTCGACGAAGCGGCGCGCGTAGTAGAGCGCGCGGCCGTAGTTCATCTCGGCCTGCGGCGAGTACGGGTCGAGACCACGCGCGACCTCGCTCTCCATGAGCGACTCGTCGAAGCGCCCCGAGACGGACAGCAGGTTCGAGTACAAGAGGTGCGCCGGCGCGTAGTATGGGTTGAGTTCGATGGCCCGGCGGAACTCCTTCTCGGCCGCCTCACGCTCCTGCGAATAGTTCATCAGGATGAGCCCCATCGAGGTGTGCGCCTCGGGCAGCGAGTCGTCGAGTTCAAGCGCCTGGCGCGCGTTGTAGCCCGCCTTGTCGATAGCCTCCTGCCTGGGCGCGGGGCCGTAGGCGACGTTGGTCGTCAGCGCGTAGCAGTCGGCCAGTCCCGCGTAAGCCTTGGCGAAGGACGGGTCCAATTCCACCGCGCGCTCGAAGAGGCGGATGGCCTCCTGTACGTTCTCCCGGGTTCTGGTTCGGCTCCAGTAATAGCGCCCGCGCATGTAAAGCCTGAGCGCCTCCTCGTTGTCGGTCTGGCGCTTCGTCAGCAGCCTCCGGTCGCCGCTGACCAGCAACAGGTCGAGGTGCGAAGAGACCTGTCTGGTGACTTCGTCCTGGAGGATGAAGATGCTGGCCGCATTGTTCAGGTCGAAGGTGCCTTCCCACAGTTGCGACGCGTCGGGCGCGCTCAGCAGGCGGAGGCGGAGGCGGAGGGAGTCGCCCTGCTTGAAGACCCGGCCGGAGAGTACGGCGTCGGCCTCAAGCTCCCGCCCGAACTGTGCGAGGTCGCCGCTCTCGCCCCTGGCGGACGGGACGACGCTCGGCAGCTTCAGTTTGAGCCGCGGCAGGTAGGAGAACTTGTCCGAGAGGCTGCGCGTGAGCCCCACGCTCAGGTAATCGCCCTCGCGGTCTTCGCTCGCGTTGACGATGGGCAGGACGGCCAGCGTGTGAACTCGCGAGAGCTTCCTGTAGACGTAGCCGGCGGCGACCGACAGCATCAAGAGGAGCGAGAGCGCGGCGACGGCCAGGCTCCGCGCGTGGCGGCGCAGGCGTGGGAACCGCGCGGCCTCTTTCGTCTCCGGCAAAAGCCCCGCGCCGGACCTGTCCATGATCTCCCGCCGCTGTAGACCGCGGAGCCGCTTCGCCAGCGCGTCGGCCGACTCGGGGCGACGCGCGCGCTCCTTCACGAGACAATCGAGGGCGATCTCGCCGAGCACGCCCGGGGCGCCCGCCGGGGAGACGGAGAGCGGCGGCGGAGTCTCCGAACGGACAGCCGCGAGTGTCTCCTCGACCTTGTCGCGGAGGAAGGGGTTGCGCCCCGACAGCATCTCGTAGAGGACGACGCCGAAGCTGTAGATATCGCTGCGGAAGTCGAGCCCCTCGCCGCGCGCCTGCTCGGGCGACATGTAAGCCGGGGTGCCGACCACGTCGCCGAGCTGCAAGGTCTGCCCCGGGTCTTCGCCGCCGTCGAGCCCGCCTTCGCGCTGCTGCCGGACGAACTTGGCGAGGCCGAAGTCGAGCACCTTGGCCTGCCCGTCCGGCGTGACCATGATGTTCTGCGGTTTCACGTCGCGGTGGATGACGCCGCGCGCGTGCGCGTAGGCGAGGGCGGCCGCTATCTGCTCGGCCAGCTCCGTGACGCGCGGCAGGGCGATCCACTCGCGCCGCATGAGCCCGGCGAGCGTCTCGCCCTCGACGTACTGCATGACGATGAAGTGGTGGCAGTCGATCTCCTCGACTGCGTAGACGGGACAGATGTGCGGGTGTTCGAGGCGCGCGACCGCACGCGCCTCCTTAATCATCTGCTCGCGCGCCCACTCGTCGCCCGCGTAGTCGTTGGAGATGAACTTGAGCGCGACGGGGCGTTCGAGCTGGCAGTCCTCGGCGAGGTAGACCTCGCCGCCCATGCCGCCGCCGTCGAGCATCCGCAGGATTTTGTAGTGTCCGAGCGAGCTGCCCGCCAGTGACCCGGCCGTCCGACTGTAGACCGCGCGCAGCCCCAAGCTCACCAGCGGCTGCTCCATGAAGCTCGGGTTCGACTCGGAGGCCGAGACGAGCGCCTCGACCTCGCGGCGCACCCACTCGTCGCCCGCGCACTCGCGCGCGAGGTACGCGTCCCGCTCCGCGGCCCCCAGCCGCGAGGCGTTGTGGAACAGTTCTTCGACGCGCGGCCAGTCCTCAGCCTTCACCCCTGACCTCCTTCGCCAGCCAGGCTTTCGCCGCCTTCCAGTCGCGCTCGACCGTGACGACCGAGACGCCCAGAACCTCGGCCGTCTCGGCGGCCGTCAGCCCGCCGAAGTGGCGCAACTCGACCACGCTCGCCTTGCGCGCGTCGAACTCCGCCAGTCGTTCGAGCGCCTCGTCGAGCGCGAGCACCTCGTCCGAACGCTCTTATATCATGACGGCCACCTCCGAGAGCGACACCTGCACCGCCTTGCCGCCGCGCTTATCGCGGCGCCGGTCGCGCGCGTAGTTGGTCAGGAAGCGTCGCATGATCCGCGCGGCGATGGCGAAGAAGTGCGCGCGGTTCTGCCAGCGCACGCGCGTCTGGTCGCAGAG
>CAXTSK010000552.1:0-3839 GCA_964246655.1 uncultured Pyrinomonadaceae bacterium | reverse complement strand
ACCCCCAACCCAGCAACTTTAAGGAGACTAACGATTGGCTAAAGAAGACCTGGTCCCGGCGTCCGGCGTAGTAGTGGACAAGCAGCCCAACGCCTTCTTCATGGTTCAGATCGACAACAGCGAACACGTCGTGCTCGCGCAGATTTCGGGGAAGATGCGCAAGAACCGCATCCGCATCCTCGTCGGCGACCGCGTCAGCGTCGAGCTCTCGCCCTACGACCTCACGCGCGGCCGCATCACCTACAGGTACAAGTAAGCCTTAGCGGCCCGACCCCGCAAGCCCCGAAGACGCGTGTGGCGGCGCCTCGACGCGCCGCCACCTTGCGAAGTCCGCACTCACGCGCCGCCCTGGCGGCGCTTGCGTCTTCTGACTTTGCCGGCTCGCCGCGCTTCCAACCTCTCTTCCATAGATCGGAAGCGCGCGCGCTTCTCCCCTATCCGCTCCTCTCCGTCCTCTTTGTAGTAGCCGAGGTCGGCCGCCGAACACATCCGCGTCGCGTCCTCGAAGACGTGCAGCGCTTGTGCGCGCACGGCGCGGCTCGGGTCTCTCATCGCCCGCAGCACTTCGCCGACGTGCGCCTCGAACGCCTCCCAACCGGCGTGGCACGGGCAGAACCCGCGCACACCTCTGCCGCGCGCATCTTCGTCGGTTGAGTGCACGTCGGTCAGACACCTCTCAATGTCGGGGACGGCCCAGCGGGAACGCTTCGCCACCATAAGCACCTCGAACTGCATTGAAGTTGTCGGCCGCCGCCCATGCTACCGGCGAAAAGCCGTCGGCGTAAAGCCCTGCCACGGAAAGACCGCGGGCGGTGTTCTCTCCGTAGAGTGCGACGGTTGAAGTCTCTTCGCTCTTAAACTTCCAACAAGGCAGAGGTTCATTCACATGCACAGATTTTCCCTCCCCTCGCTCGGGGTCTTGCTCTGCGTGCTCGTGTGCGCCGCGCCCTCTTTCGCGCAGGGCGTGAGTCCGAGTAGCGCCGTCGTCAGTCAGGCGGAGGCCGAGAGGTGGCGCGAGGACGTGCGGTACATGGCGCGCGAGATGGAGGCGCGCCACAAGAACCTCTTTCACACGACGACGCGCGAGCAGTTCGACGGCGCCGTCAAAAAACTCAACGAGCACATCCCCGCGCTCGCGCGCCACCAGATCATCGTCGAGCTGATGCGTATCGCGGCCATGGTCGGCGACGGCCACACCAACGTCGCGCCGACGCGCGACCCGAAGATCGGCTTCCGCGCGCTGCCCGTCAAGCTCTACCTCTTCAGGGACGGCATGTTCGTCCGCGCGGCCGAGCGCTCGCACGCGGAGTTGCTCGGGGCGCGCGTTTTGAAAATCGGCGACCTCGGCGTCGAGGAGGCCGTCGCGCGCGCGCGTGAGATCGTCGGGCGCGACAACGAGATGGGCGTCAGATTCTTCGCGCCGCTCCTGCTCGGAATGCCCGAGGTGCTCCACGCGCTCGGCCTCTCCGAGAGCCCCGAAGCCGCGCGCTTCACCTTCGAGAAGGCGGGGCGGCAGCAGGCCGTGACGCTCAAGCCCTCCGGCCCGTTCGACCTGCTGCCGCCGGACACCGACCTGAGCTGGATGCCGAAGGAGGGCTGGGTTGACATGCGCGACGGCGCGCCCGCGCCGCTGTGGCTCAAAGACCCGAAGAACAAGTTCCGGTTCGAGCGACTGCCGGACTCGAAGGTCGTCTACGCGCAGCTCAACGAGGTGAACGATAAACCGGACGAGTCGCTCGCGGACTTCTCCAAACGCCTGCTCGCCTTCGTCGAGGCGAATGACGTTGACAAACTCGTGCTCGACCTGCGGCTCAACCGCGGCGGCAACGGCTCGCTGCTACGGCCGCTCGTGCTCGGGCTCATCAAGTCGAAGGTCAACCAGCGCGGCCGCCTCTTCGTGCTGATGGGGCGGAGCACCTGGTCGGCCGCGCAGTTCCTTCTGAACCGGTTGGAGAATTACACGGAGGTGACCTTCGTCGGCGAGCCTTCGGGGTCGAGGGGCAACCACTACGGCGACTCGCGCCACATCACGCTCCCGAACAGCGGCGTCACCGCGCGCGTCTCGGTCTACTACTGGCAGGAGTGGGAGCCCTGGGACTCGCGGCCGTGGACGGCGCCGCACCTGACGGCGGAGCTTTCGTCGGAGGAGTACCGCATGGGGCAAGACCCCGCGCTGAAGGCCGTGCTCACGTACGCCCCGCGCAAGCCGCTGTCTCAGTTGTTGGACGAGGCTTTGACGGAGGGTGGGGCGGAGCTTGCGCTGAAGAGGTTCCGCGAGTTCAGGGCCGACCCTGTCAACAGGTACGCCGACGTGTTGGAGCCGCTCCTCGTCGCGGGCCGGCGGATGCTCGACGAGAAGAAGAACGAGCAGGCGCTCCTCCTCTTCCAACTCGCCGCCGAGCAGAACCCGGGCTCGCCCCACGCGCACTTCGCCGTGGGGCTCGCGCACGCGCGAGCCGGCAACAAGGAGCAGGCCGCAAAGAGTGTGGAGAAGGCTTTAGAGTTAGACCCGAAGTATTACGAGGCGGCCGAGCTGCTGAGGCAGTTGAAGAAGTAGCGAAGCCCGACTGCGGCGTGAAAGGTTCGGGCGGGCTGCGGCGTCATGTCCACGAGAGGGTGACGCTTCCGCCCACCGGCAGCTCGCGCCACTCCTTCTCCGTTTCGCGCAGGGCCTCGCAGACGCGCAGCACGCCCTCGCGCGTGACGGCCGGGCGCGGCCAGCGGAACGGCCTCCACACCTCGTCGAGGCACGTGTTAACGTAGGCCAAGTCCCGCTCCTTCCCTTCGCGCGCCACGGACTGGATGACGCTCACGTAGAGTTCCGCCGCCGCGAGCTGCCGGTACTCGGCCTTGATAATGGCCTTCGAGCGCTCCTCCGCGTGCGGCGGCCTGCGGCCGGAGACGACCTGCATCCCTTTGAAGACCGCGCCCGCTGCGACCACACCCCAGAAGCCGCGCTCGAACCCGAGGCCCCGCTCGATCAGGTAATGCGCCATGTCGTGCGGCAACCCCCGCGGCCGGTCGGGCGTATGCACGCGTATGACCACCTTGTCGTCACACCGCGCGACCACCTCATAACTGCGCGGCCCCGTCTTGGTGAACGTAATCTCCATAACGCATGACGACTGTTGTGTCGGCGGTTTGAAACTTCTGATTTCAGATGTCGGGTATCTGCCAGTCGATCTCGGGCTTGCCGGCGTCGCGCAGGGCGCGGTTGGTGGCGGAGAACAGACGCGTGCCGAAGAAGCCGTGCCTGGCGGAGAGCGGCGAGGGGTGCGCCGCGCGCAGGACGACGTGGCGGCCCTCGTCGATCATGCCCGCCTTGCCCTGCGCGTCGCGCCCCCAGAGCAGGAAGACCACCGCGTCCTTCTTCGCGTTGACCTTTTCAATGACCGCGTCGGTGAAAGTCTCCCAACCCTTGCCCCTGTGCGAGCCGATGGCACCGGCGCGCACCGTCAGCACCGTGTTGAGCATCAGGACGCCCTGCTTCGCCCAACCCGCCAGGTAACCGTTGTTCGGGACGCGGAAGCCTGGGATGTCGCTCTTCAACTCCTTGAAGATGTTCCTCAGAGACCCCGGCGGCGCCCCGCCCGGCTGTGCATCGGCGAGCCGGCCGGTGACGAGCGCCTCGCCCGGCTTCACCGAGAAGCAGAGCCCGTGCGCCTGACCCGGCCCCGGGTACGGGTCCTGCCCCAGCAGCACCACGCCCACTTTTCGGAACGGCGTCAACTCCAACGCCTGAAACGTCTCGCCCACGGCCGGGTAGACCTCGAACGCCTCCCGCTCCCGCCCGACGAACTCCTCCAACCTTTGGAAGTAAGGCGTCCCCGCCTCGCCCC
>CAXTSK010000551.1:2287-3841 GCA_964246655.1 uncultured Pyrinomonadaceae bacterium | reverse complement strand
GGGGCGCGCGGCCCCGTGGCGCACGCGTGGCACGCGGCGCAGGTCGCCTGCCTCGCGCTCGTCGTCGTGAGCTTCGTGATGGTCGCGCGCCACTTCGACGCGCCGCCGCCGCGCCTGTCGAACCTGAAGGAGCGCGCGCTGGGCACGTCGCCCGTCCGCCCCTACATCGAGGCGGTCAACGCGGGGCAGAACGCGCTCTTGAACTTCCTGCGCGGCGACCCGGGCGAGCTGGCCGCCGCGGCCGAGAACTTAGAGCACGCGCCCGCGCCCAGCCCCGAGGCGGACGCGCTGCGCGAGGAGCTGAAGGCTTACGTCGCGCGCGCCCGCGAGACGGCCGACGACAAGTCTCTGAAACCGAAGGAGCGCGAGGAGCGCCTGCGCCAACTCGACGCGGACCTCCACGGTTGGCAGGAGCGCTTCGGGCAGTGGGTCAAGGCGGAGGGCGCCGAGTACCGCATCGGCATGCAGAAGGCGGATGAGCCCGGCGAAGAGAAGAAGTAGCGGATTAAATTTTCTTAACTCAAAACAGGAGAACTTGAAGAGATGGAGATTAACAAAGTCGGCGTGCTCGGCTGCGGGCTGATGGGTTCGGGGATCGCGCAGACCGCGGCGGCCGCCGGTTGTGAAGTCATCGTGCGCGAGGTGACGCAGGACTTGTGCGACCGCGGCTTCGCGGGGATCGAGAAGTCTCTGGCGAAGTTCGCCGAGAAGGGCAACATCACGCCCGAGCAGCAGACCGAGATCCGCGGCCGCATCCAGGGCACGACCTCGCTCGAAGACCTCAAGGACTGCGACATCATCATCGAGGCCATCGTCGAGAACCTCGAAGCCAAGCGCGACACCTACAACCAGCTCGACGCCGTCTGCAAGCCCGAGACCATCTTCGCCTCGAACACCTCCTCGCTCTCGGTCACGGAGATGATGACGGCGACGCGGCCCGAGCGCCAGGCGCGCTTCGTCGGCCTGCACTTCTTCAACCCCGTGCCCTTGATGAAGCTGGTCGAGGTCGTCCGTACCATCCTCACCGACGAGGAGGTCTACGAGTCGGCCGTCGAGTTCGGCCGCAAGCTCGGCAAGGTGCCCGTGCGCGCGGGAGACAAGTCGGGCTTCATCGTCAACCGCCTGCTCGTCCCCTACCTGCTCGACTCCATCCGCGCGCTCGAAGAGGGCGTCGGCTCAATCGTGGACATCGACAACGGCATGAAGCTCGGCTGCGGCCACCCGATGGGGCCGCTGACGCTGCTCGACTTCGTCGGCCTCGACACGACCTACTTCATCGCCGAGATCATGTTCGAAGAGTTCCGCGAGAAGCGCTTCGCGCCGCCGCCGCTGCTCAAGCGCATGGTCAAGGCCGGGCTCTACGGCCGCAAGACCGGCCGCGGCTTCTACGACTACACAGACCCGAAGAAGCCCGTCCCGATGAACCTCGTCTGAGCGCTTTGAATCCGGAAGTCACATCCGAGGAGCGCGGCGCGTTCCACTTAGTGCGCCTCGGACGGCCGCCGCAGAGGAACGCCCTGACGCGCGCCAAGCTCAAACGCCGCGGCGAAATCT
>CAXTSK010000551.1:0-2277 GCA_964246655.1 uncultured Pyrinomonadaceae bacterium | reverse complement strand
CCCCCCGGCCCGCCGCGGCGCCGTCTGCGCCCCCCGCCCCCCCCCCCCCCCGACCCGCCCCCCCCCCCTGACGCGCGACATGCTCAAACGCCTCGACGAAATCTTCGCGGGCGTCGAAGCGCGGCGCGACCTGCGCGCGGTAATTCTGACCGGCGCGGGGCAGGACTTCTGCGCGGGCACGGACATCGGCGAGCTTGAAGGGATGAGTGAGGCGGCCGCTGCGAAGAAGGCGACGCGCGGGCAGGAGGTCTGCGACCGGATAGAGCTGTGCGGCACGCCCGTCATCGCCGCCGTGCAGGGCGCGGCCGCGGGCGGCGGCTGCGGGCTTGCGCTCGCCTGCCACCTGCGCGGGGCAGCGACAGCCGCGCGCTTCAGGCTCCCCGACGCGCGCCTCGGCGTCATCCCCGCCTACGGCGGCACGCAGCGCCTCGCGCGCGCGGTCGGCACCGGGCGCGCCCTCCCGGCGATGCTCGCAGGCGAGGAGATGGACGCGGCAGAAGCACTCCGCCTCGGTCTCGTCAACCGCGTCGCCGAGCCCGAACACCTCATCCACGAGACGGAAGCGCTCGCGCAATCCGTCATCGACCACGCCGCCCCGCTCGCCGCGCGCGCCTGCCTCCAAGCCGTCACGCGCGGCGCGCGCCTCCCCCTCGACGAAGCCCTCCGCCTCGAAGCCGAACTCTTCTCCCGCCTCTTCGCCACCGAAGACGTGCGCGAAGGCACCCGCGCCTTCCTCGAAAAACGCAAGCCAATCTTCAAAGGCAAGTGAGCAGTGAGCAGTTTTAAGAAACTGCGCGCTTCACATAATCTCTTTTTAACTGCTCACTACTCATCGCTCACTGCTCACTTGTAAGTCGCCACTCACTTTTCTATACTGCCTTCAGTTCTTAACTCCCACGTGATTCGGAGATGTCGAGGAAGACTTTGGAGCCTGTGACGCATCAGGGGCGGTTGAGCGCCGGGGGCTTTCGCTTCGCGCTGGTCTCCAGCCGTTGGAACGACTTCCTGACGGCGCGGCTGGTCGAGGGCGCCCTGGACGCGCTCGAACGTCTGGGCGCGGACGAGGGCGCGGTCGAGCACTTCCGCGTGCCCGGCTCGTTCGAGATTCCGTTGGCGGCGCTCAAGGCCGCGCAGTCGGGTCGCTTCGACGCAATCGTCTGCCTCGGCACGGTCATCCGCGGCCAGACGCCGCACTTCGAGTACGTGGCGGGCGAGGTCACGAAGGGCGTCGCACACGTCGGCCTCCAGACCGGCGTGCCCGTGCTCTACGGCATCGTCACCGCCGACACCTTAGAGCAGGCCATCGACCGCGCGGGGGTTAAGGCCGGGAACAAGGGGTTCGAGGCCGCCATGTCGGCCGTCGAAATGGTCAATCTTTTGAAGTCGGTGAATGGTGAATAGTAAATAGTGAATGGTGGGCGGACGACTGCCGACTCTCATTTATCATTTACTATTCACCATTCACCATTTACGAAATTATACATATGGGTTCAAGGCGTAAGGCGCGCGAGTGCGCCTTGCAGATGCTCTTTGCGGCGGATTTAGGTGGCGCTTCTGTGCGGCCGGACGACCTTGTCCGCTCTTACTGGGACGAGCTGGGCGAGCCCGAGATGGACGAGGGGGCGCGCGAGTTCGCGACCCGTCTCGCCGTGGGCGCGCTCGCCCACATCGAAGAGATCGACGACCGGATACGCTCGCGCGCCGAACACTGGCGCATCTCGCGCATGGCCGTCGTGGACAGGAACATCCTGCGCATGGCCGTCTACGAGTTCCTCCACGAGCAGACGCCGCGCACGGTCGCCATCAACGAGTCCTTAGAGATCGCCCGGCGCTTCTCGACCTACGAGGCCACGCAGTTCATCAACGGCATCCTCGACGCCATCAAGCGCGACCTCGACCGCGAGCGCCCGCAGGAGGACGCCGTCGCGCACCCGGACGAGGAACCCGAGTCGGAAGAGGCCGGCGGTGAAAGCAAAGTAGCCAGTAGTCAGTAAAACAGAAGGCAGTAGGCAGAAGGCAGTAGGCAGTAGTAGTCTAGAGGGCGGCGCGTTCCGGCTTTACGGTCAGCGTGCCGCCCGACGTTTTTAACTGCCTACTGCCTACTTCTTTTCATGGACGAACGTTTGCTCAGAGAATTCCTGGCCGAGGCCGAAGACCTGATCGAGGAGCTGTACGGCGACGTGGCCGAGCTGCGCGTGGTGCGGGGGCAGGGGCCTGCGCGGCGCGAGCTTGTGGCGCGCACCTTCCGGCACGTGCACACGGTGAAGGGGACGGCCG
>CAXTSK010000550.1:2455-3851 GCA_964246655.1 uncultured Pyrinomonadaceae bacterium | reverse complement strand
CCTGACTGTGCGCGATGGGGATGATGCCCGTGCGGCTGACGAGCCCGCGCGGCGGCTTGATGCCGACGATGCCGCAGGTGCCCGCGGGGCAGACGATGGAGCCGTCCGTCTCTGTCCCGACGCCGACGAGCGCGAGGTTGGCGGAGACGCCCGCGCCCGAGCCCGAGCTTGAGCCGCACGGGTTGCGGTCGAGCGCGTAAGGGTTGCGCGTCTGCCCACCGCGCCCGCTCCAACCGCTTGAAGAGTGCGTCGAGCGGAAGTTGGCCCACTCGCTCAAGTTCGTCTTGCCGATGATGACGCAGCCCGCCGCGCGCATGCGCTCGACGATGAAGGCGTCCCTCCTCGGTTTCGCGTTGACGAGAGCCAGAGACCCGGCGGTCGTCAACATCTTGTCGGCCGTGTCGATGTTGTCCTTGATGAGGACGGGCACGCCGTGCAGCGGCCCGCGCACGCGCCCCGACTTGCGCTCGCGGTCGAGTGAGTCGGCGACGTTGAGCGCGTCCGGGTTCGTCTCGATGACGGAGTTGAGCGCCGCCCCGCGGCGGTCGATGCGCTCGATACGTTCGAGGTACATCTCCGTCAGGCGCCGCGCCGAGACGCGGCCCGACTGCATCGCCGCCTGCGCGTCGCGGACGGTCAGCTCCTCCCAGTCGAAACGGCCGCCGCCCTGCGGCTCAACGGCCAGGCGGGCGAGCGTGCGCGCCGCCGCTTCATGGTTGAATCCCGCGAGCGTCGCGCCGAAGGCCCCCGCGAGACCCGCACGCACAAACTCACGCCGTCCGAACGCGCGGCCCCCGCGCCGACCTTTACGCGCCATGTTGGTTCCAGCCTCTCTTCGCGTGGTAAAAGTTTCGATGAGCGTTGTTGTCGCGGAAGCATCGCGCAACGTCGTCGGAAAAGCAATGAAAATCTACAACCTCTGCCTGCTCGGCTTCGGTAACGTCGGTTGCGCGCTCCTCGACCTCCTCTTCGAGAAGAGGGACGAGCTGTGGAAGGAGTTCGGCGTCGCGTGGCGCGTCACAGGCGTCGCGTCGCGCGGCCGGGGTTGGCTCGCCGCGCCGGAGGGGTTCCCTGACGAAGAGTTGGTGTACGCGCCGCTGGCGGGCCTCGCGCAGAAGGTCTCGCCCGCGCCGCAGGACTTAAAAGAGTGGCTCGCGGCAGCGCGCTGCGACGTGCTGTTCGAGGCGACCTCGCTCGAACCCCTGACGGGCGAGCCCGCCGTCTCTCATGTACGCGCGGGGCTCGAACACGGCGCGCACGTCGTCACGGCCAACAAGGGCACCGTCGTCCACGCCTACCGGGAGCTTTCGGAACTCGCGCGCGCGCGCGGCCGAAACTTTCTGTACGAGGCGACCCTCGCCGACTGACCAGTCTAAACGCTCTACCCCCCCTCGCA
>CAXTSK010000550.1:0-2445 GCA_964246655.1 uncultured Pyrinomonadaceae bacterium | reverse complement strand
GTCTTCTCGCTCTTCCGCGGCTCGCTCCCGGCGGCGTGCCTGCTCTCGTTCGAAGGCGTGCTCAACTCCACGACGAACGTCATCCTCGACGAGGTCGCCGCGGGGCGCACCTTCGACGAAGGCGTCCGCCGCGCGCAGGAGTTAGGCGTCACGGAGACCGACCCCACGCACGACGTTGACGGCTGGGACTCGGCCGTCAAAGCCTGCGCGCTGGCGAACGTCCTGATGGACGCCGGTCTTAAAATCGAAGAGGTCGGGAGGGAAGGCATCCGCAGTTTAAAGGACGAAGACGTGCGCGCCGCGCACGCCGAGGGCCGCCATTCCCGCCGCGCCGCCCGCGGCCGCCGCCCCGAGGCGGACCGCGTCAAAGCCTCCGTGCGACCCGAACAGATCATGCCGCGTGGCCCCTTCGTTTCCGTTTCGGGGACAACGCTCGCCATCCACTACGAGCTGGACGTACTGCCCGGCCTCACCGTCATCGCCCACGACCCCGACCTGACGAGCACCGCCTACGGCCTCCTCGCCGACTTCATCAACGCAGTGCGCGAAGACCTCTAAACTGTTCTCGCAATCTCGCCGACGCCCGCGACCAGTCGCTCGACCTCTTCGCGCGAGGTGTAGCAGGCGGCGCCCGCGCGCACCAAGCCTTCCTCCCCAAGCTCAAGACGCTCGACCACGGTCGCCGCGTAGAAGTCACCGTGCGAGAGGAAGAGGCCGCGCGCGGCGAGACGCTTCGCCACGTCCGTCGAGGTCACGCCCTCGACCGTGAACGCGACCGTCGGCGTCCGCGGCGCTTCCGGCTTCGGCCCGTAGAGCTTCACGCCTTCGACCTCGGACAGACCTTCCCACAAAAGCTTCGTCAACTCCGTCCCGCGCGCGTGGAGCGCGTCGAAAGAGCGGCGCAGGCGCTCGCGGCGCGCGGAGCCTTCGAGCGGCGCGGTGGGCGCCCCGCGCGAGAGCGAGGCGAGGAAGTCCACGGCCGCCCCCGCGCCGACGATGCCCTCGTGATTCTGCGTCCCCGTCTCCGCGACCTCGGGCGCGTAGTCCGGCGCGGGCAGAAGCTTCGGGAAGGGGAGCGACTCATACAGCTCGCGCCGGCAGAACATCGCGCCGACGTGCGGGCCGTAGAACTTGTAGGCCGAGCAGATGAGGAAGTCGCAGCGCAGCGCGCGCACGTCCAACAGCCTGTGCGGCGCGTAGTGCACCGCGTCCACGAACATGTAGGCGCACACGGACTCGGCGAGTCTGCCCGCGCGCGCGAGGTCGGTTATTGTCCCGAGCGCGTTCGACGCGGCGCCGACCGCCAGGAGCTTCGTGCGCCCGTTCACCTTCGACTCGAAGTCTTCCCAATCCAGTTCGCCCGTCTCCGTCTTCATCCGTACGACGCGCACCACGACGCCGCGCTCGCGCTCCAGCGCCTGCCACGGCGCGACGTTGGCGTGGTGGTCTAACTCGGTGACGACGATCTCGTCGCCCGCCTCGAACGTGCGGCCGAGCGTGCGCGAGACGTGGAAGGCCAGCGTCGTCGCGTTCGCGCCGAAAGCAATCTCATTGGGCGAAGCGTTGAGGAAGTCGGCGAGCGACGCGCGCGACCGCTCAAGCAACTCGTCCGTCTCCGCGCTCGTCGGGTATGACCAGTGCGTGTTGGCGTTGTGTTTGTAAAGGTAGTCCGACATCGCCTCGACGACCGCGCGCGGCACCTGCGTTCCGCCGGGGCCGTCGAAGTATGCGACGGGAAAGCCCTCGTGCACGCGCCCGAGCGCGGGGAACTGCGAACGTATCTCTTTAACCAAAGCGGCGCCTTCGGCCGCCCTCGCTGTCTCAGTCATCACAGACCTCGCCGGTGTTATTATTCCTGCCGCGCCAGCATCGACAATTCACCCGCCCCCGGTCAAGTGAAGTCAAGCGAAGGAGACTGAGATGCTCTTCCGACAGGAGCCCCCGCGACTCGGCAACCAGTACGAGAACGACCGCGCGCTGCGCTCTTACCTCAAGCGCGCGCTCCCGCCGGATGTTCTCGCGGAGGTCGAGCCCGAGCTGTTTGAGTTAGGTGAACTGGCGGGCGGCGAGCTTTATCAAATGCAGCTCGCGGATCGTCTGAACGAGCCGCGCCTGACGCAGTGGGACGCGTGGGGCGAGAGGGTTGACCACATCGAGGTCTCGCCGCTGTGGCGCGTCGCCGAGCGCCTGGCCGCCGAGCGCGGGCTCGTCGCGACGGCGTATGAACGCAGGTACGGCGCGCACTCGCGCGTCCACCAACTCGCGCTCGCATACCTCTTCACGCCCTCGACCGACATCTACAGTTGCCCGCTCGCGATGACCGACGGCGCCGCGCGCGTGCTCGCGACTTCCGGCAACAACACTCTCGTCAAGAACGTCCTGCCTCACCTCGTCTCGCGCGACCCGGAAACGTTCTGGACTAGCGCGCAGTGGATGACGGAGCTT
>CAXTSK010000549.1:0-3854 GCA_964246655.1 uncultured Pyrinomonadaceae bacterium | reverse complement strand
CTCGCCATGCGCTCGCCTCGTCCAGTGACCGTAGCGAGGTCTTGTCTAGTTCGAGTCTCGTGGCTTCAATCAAGTCGTTGAGTTGCTCAAGACCGGTCGCGCTGGCGATGGGCGCGGTCACGCTCGGCCGCGCGATGAGCCACGCGAGCGCGACGCGCGCAGGCGTTGAGTCGTACCGCGCGGCCACCTCGTCGAGCGCCCTCAGAATACGGAAGCCGCGGTCATTCAGATACTTCTTCACCCCCTGCCCGCGCGGGCTCTTCGACAGGTCTTCTTCAGAGCGGTACTTGCCTGTGAGGAAGCCGCTCGCCAGCGAGTAGTAGCAGATGACGCCCACGTTCTTTTCGAGGCACAGGGGCTCCAGACTCTCCTCGAACTCGACACGGTCATAGAGATTGTATAAAGGCTGGAGGCTTTCGTACCTCGGCAAGCCCCGCTCTTCGGCGAGCCGCAAGGCTTGGGACAGTCGCGCGGCGCCGAAGTTCGACGCGCCGACGGCCCTGACCTTACCCTGCTCGACGAGACGCGCGTATGCTTCGAGGGTCTCTTCCTGCGGCGTGTCGGGGTCGTCGGCGTGCGACTGGTAGAGGTCGATGTAGTCGGTCTGGAGCCGCCGCAACGAATCTTCGGCCGAGCGCATGATGTAATCCTTTGAGAGACCTTTGCGCCCCGGCCCCATCTCCATCCCGACCTTGGTGGCGATGACGACTTTGTCGCGGCGGCCGCCCCGCTTCAGCCATCTGCCGATGATCGCCTCGGACTCGCCGCCCTCGTTGCCCGGCACCCAACGTGAGTACACGTCCGCGGTGTCGATCAGGTCGAAGCCCGCCGCGACGAACGCGTCCAGCAGCTTGAACGAGGTCGCCTCGTCCACCGTCCACCCGAAGACGTTGCCGCCGAATGCGAGCGGGGCCACCTCCAGCCCCGAATTGCCCAGCCGTCGTCTCTCCATATCTCCTCCTTGTTAATTATCCCAAGACCACACACCATCTGAAGTGGGCCGTGTTGCAAATAGCCTTTCGGCTATTACAGCCCCCTCACTATCTCTCAGATTAACTCGTCAGGTCTATCGCGCGTCTCAACTCATTGTTTGCAATATAACCCACACCCGCGCGGGGCAGCAGTTGTACAAGCTTTCGTTCTCTTATCCCCCGCGTTGAACGGCGCGACACACGTGAAACGTTTGACAGCTTAACAACGTAGAAAACATTCTCTCATCTACACGGGTCTCAAGCCGGCGGCCTGCCCAACGGAGCGTAATTTAATATGATTACGAAGATGTTACTCGACGACGTGCGTTACGGATTTCGGATGATTCGCAAGAACCCCTGGACGACGGCTGTCGCCGTTCTGTCGTTGGCGCTCGGGATAGGCGCGAACGTCGCCATATTTAGTGTCGTCAACACGCTGCTCCTGCGCCCGCTGCCTTTTCAAGACCCGGACAGGCTCGTCACCATTGACGAGACGCATCCCGAAATCCCCCGGCTCGAAGCCTCTGTTCCTGACTTTCAGGACTTTCGCGACCAGAGCCGCTCCTTCAGCGGCATGGCGGCCTACTCGTTCAACGGCTACAAGAAGTTCGTGCTCTCAGGCGGCGGCGAGCCTGAGCAGTTGGAAGGCACGCTCGCGTCGCAGAACCTTTTTCCGTTGCTAGGCGTCGGCCCCGCGCTCGGCAGAAATTTTCTGCCTGAAGAAGATAAGCCCGGACAGGCCAGAGTAGCGATACTCAGCGACTCGCTCTGGCGTCGCCGTTTCTCATCCGACCAGAACATTCTCGGCAAGGCCATCCAACTCAACGGTGAGAGTTTCACTGTGGTCGGCGTCATGGGACGCGGCAACCAGTTTCCCGTCGGCAGCGACATCTGGATTCCGCTCTCGAACCTGTCCGACACAGACATGACGAGCCGCACGTTCCATCCGGTCTCCGTAATCGCGCGTCTCAAACCCGGCGTCACGGAGCAGGAGGCGCGGACGGAAGTTGAAACAATCGCGCAGAGACTCCGGCAATCTTATCCGGCGACCAACAAGACGCTCGGCGTGGCGCTCGCGCCGCTGCCTGAACAGTTCGTCGGCGACATGCGGACGGCGCTTTGGGTTTTGCTCGGAGCCATCGGCCTCGTACTCCTCATCGCGTGCGCCAACGTTGCCGACATTCTTCTCGCACGTGCCGCGGCGAGGCGGAAGGAGGTCGCAATCCGCGCAGCACTCGGCGCAAGCCGCGCACGACTCGTAGGGCTGTTCCTGACCGAAAGCCTTCTGCTCTCCTTCTTAGGCGGCGGCCTCGGATTGCTGCTGGCCGTATGGACAGTTCCCGCGCTTCGCGCGTTGCTGCCCGCGGTCATCGAAAGTCAGTCGCCGGGCATCGGGCTGGTCGGCCTCGATCTACGCGTGTTCGGCTTCACGCTGCTGGTCGCGTGCCTGACCGGCCTGCTCTTTGGACTGCCTCCGGCGCTGCAATCGTCGAAGACTGTTTTGAACGAAGCGCTGAAGAGCGAGGGGCGAGCTTCGATGGGCACAGTGCGACGCAAGGCTCGCCACCTGCTCGTCATCAGCGAAGTGGCTTTGGCAGTTGTCGTGCTCGTCGGTGCGGGGTTGCTGATAAAGACGTTCCGACATCTGCTGGAGGTCGATCCGGGGTTCCGCGCAGACCATCTGCTAACAGTGCGCTTGTCGCTTCCCGGGTCGAAGTATTCGCAGCCCGAACAGGTCAACGATTTTTACCAACGACTTATGGCGAAGGTCGCGGCACTGCCCGGGGTTAAAGATGTCGCGACCAGCAATGCCACTCCGTTCACCCCGACGCACGCCCAGTCGCGCTTCGCGGTTGAAGGCGCGCCCGCGCCTGAAGCGGGACGGTATCCGGTCGCACAGCTTCGCGGCGTGAGCCCCGGCTACTTCGAGTTGATGGGAATCCCTCTCAGGCGCGGAAGGCTTTTGACTGACGCAGACCTCGCAGACACGAAAAACTTCTACTTCGTCGTCAACGAGACGATGGCGCGCCAATACTTCCCCGGCCAAGACCCTGTCGGAAGAAACATCTTGATGAACGTCCTCAGCAAGAATCCGACGCCTGTGCGAATCGTCGGAGTCGTCGCCGACGTAAGAGACCTCGGTCTGGACGCGTCGCCGCAGCCGGAACTTTATTACACGGGCTTCAACAATGAGGCCACGCTTTTCGTACGTACGGAGCAGGAGCCGCTCGGCCTTGCGGCGTCGCTTCGTCACGAAGTCTTGGAAATTGATGCCGGGCAGCCCATCTATCAAGCGCGCAGTATGGATGAGCTAGTCTCCGCGTCTCTGGCGCGTCGGCAATTCTCGGCGATGCTGTTCGGACTCTTCTCGCTTCTGGCCCTGGTGCTTGCCGCGGTCGGCATCTACGGCGTGGTTGCATACACTGTCACTCGCCGTACGCGAGAGATAGGGCTGCGGATGGCGCTCGGCGCGCAGACGGGAGACATACTGCGTCTGGTGTTAGGACAGGGACTCAAGCCTGTGCTCATCGGCGTTGCGTTGGGCACGGCGTGTGCGCTTGGATTAACGCGTGTGCTGTCGAGTATGCTCTACGGCGTGTCAGCAACCGACCCGACAGCCTTCGTCAGCGTCTGCGCCCTTCTGGTTTTTGTCGCGCTCCTGGCCGCCTACATACCCGCGCGCAGGGCCGTGCGCATTGACCCGCGCGTGGCGCTCAGAGATGAGTAAATCCAAGCCCGTATGGAAGTTCACCCGCGCGTCTTCAGAGTAAGATGAGCTTTGCTAGCAATATCGGTCGTGATGTGATGAGAGCAACGCTAAGGGCGAGTCGGGTTGAATGACTGGTTGGGCGGCTTGCAGTTCCACCGGCACGCGAGACAATG
>CAXTSK010000548.1:0-3857 GCA_964246655.1 uncultured Pyrinomonadaceae bacterium | reverse complement strand
GCCAGCAGCAGCCCCGCGGCCCCGCCGCCGAGCGCGAGCAACAAACTCTCCGTCAGAAGTTGACGAACAAGCCGCCAGCGCGACGCGCCGAGCGCGACGCGGAGCGCGATCTCCTTGCGGCGCGCGGAGGCGCGCGCGAGCAGGAGGTTGGCGAGGTTCGTGCACGCGATCAGCAGCACAAGCCCCACGGTGCCCATCAGCACGGCCGCGAACCCGACGACCGCGCCGCGCAGTTGCGGGACGATGAAGCCCGGCGGGACGAGCACGATCTTCTGCCCCTCGTTCGTGTCCGGGAACTCGCGCCCGACCTGCTCGGCCAAGAGGTTGAGCGACGCCTGGGCCTGCTCGGCCGTGACGCCGTCCTTGAGGCGGCCGACGGCGAAGATGTTCTGCGTGGTGCGCCGCTCCAACCACTCGTTGCCCGGCTCGATCCACGCCTGCATCGTCATCGGCACCCAGACCTCGGGCGTGTAGACGATCTCGGTGCCGGCGAAGCCCTCGGGCATGACGCCGACGACGCGGAACGGGTGGCCGTTCAAAAGCACGTCGCGGCCGACGACCGAAGGGTCGCCGCCGAAGCGCCGCTGCCAGCAGGCGTGGCTGAGCACCGCGACCGGCGCGGAGAGAGCCGCGCGGTCTTCTTCCGCGGTGAACGTGCGCCCGCGCGCGGCCGAGACGCCGAGCACCTCGAAGTAGTTCCCCGTCACAAGGTAGCCCCAGACGCGCTCGTTATCGCCCGCGCGGCTGAGGCTCATCGGCGCGAGCCGCTCGGCGAAGAGCCCCGCGAGCACGTCGCCGCCGCGGTCGCGGTAGTCCTTGTAAGTCGGGTAGGAGAAGGCGAGCATCGAGTCGTCCTTCCCCACCACCGAGACGGACACGAGGCGCTCAGGCTGCTCGACGGGCAGCGGCCGCAGCAGCACCGTGTTGACGAGGCTGAAGATGGCCGTGTTCGCCCCGACCCCCAGCGCCAGCGAGACGACTGCGACCAAAGTGAACCCCGGGCTCTTCGACAGACGCCGCAACGCGAACCGCAAGTCCTGGAGAATGGTCATATGCTCACCTCTTCGATTGCGGATTTCGGATTGCGGAATGCGGATTAAAGATTGATGAGAGACATGCTGCCTTTCATCAATCCGCAATCCACATTCCGCAATCACTCGTATCTCAGTGCTTCCATCGGATCGACCTTCGTTGCTCTTCTCGCGGGGACGTAAGAAGCCACGAGCGCGACGGCCGAGAGCAGCAGCGCGACGAGGACGAAGGTCAGAGGGTCTGTGGCCGAGACGCCGTAGAGGGCGCCCTGCATCAGGCGCGTCAGCGCGAACGCAGCGCCCAGGCCGAGCACGACGCCGACGAGCGTCAGCGCCATCCCCTGCCGCAGCACCATGCGCAGCACGTCGCCGCGGCTCGCGCCCAGGGCCATCCGTATCCCTATCTCGTGCGTGCGCCGCGACACCGACCACGCCAGCACGCCGTAGAGCCCGATGGCGGCGAGCGCCTGCGCGAGCAGGCCGAAGAGGCTGAGGAGCTTTGCGAACAGTCGCTCCATCGCCAGCGTCTCGTCGGCCTGCGCGGTCTGCGTCTTGACGCTGTTGAGCGGGAAGCGCTCGTCCACCTCGTGCACGGCGCGGCGCACGGCCGCGACCGACGCCTCGGGGTCGCCCACGGTGCGCACCTCGAAGACGGCGCCGCTCAACGAGCGTAGCTCTTGCTGCCACGGCAGGTATGCGGTCGGCGGCGTCGCGTCGCGCAGGGTCGTGTACTTGGCGTCGCGGGCGAGGCCGACGATCTCGACCTCTTCGGGCTTCTGCGGGTTAAAGGTGAAGCGGCGGCCGACGGGGTTCTCGCCGTTGAAGAACTGGCGCGCGAAGGTCTGGTTGACGACGGCCACCTTCGGCGCCTCGGAGGTGTCGCGCTCCGAGAGCGCGCGCCCCGCGAGCAAAGGAATCTCCATCGCTTCGAGGAAGTTCTCCCGCACCTGGTGGATGTAGAGCTCGCCCGTCGGCGCGGGACGCCCGTCGGCGCCGGGCGTCGCCTTCGCGGCCTCCGGCAGGTAGAAGTCGCGGCTGCTCGAAGAGTGCGACAGCAGCGTCGTGCGCGAGAAGGTGACGGAGCGGACGCCGGGCACCGCCTCAAGCCGCTCGCTCATCTCGCGGTAGAGGCCCGCGAGCTTCTCGTCCTTGTAGCCGACGAGCCCCGGCTCCATGAAGAAGAGCAGGAGGTTGCGCGCGTTAAAGCCCGCCTCGACGCGCTGGAGGTTGATGAGCGTGCGCAGGAAGAGACCCGCGCCGACGAGCAGCAGCAGCGAGAGCGCGACCTGCGCCACTACCAGAGACTTCGACAGCCACGAACGCGTGGCCGCGCTCGAACCGCGCGCGCTGTCTTTCAGCGCGGGCGTCAAATCGACCTTCGTCGCGCGCCAGGCGGGCGCGAGCCCGAAGAGGATTCCCGTCAGCAACGACAGCGCCGTCGTGAAGGCGAGCACGCGCAAATCAAGCCGCGGGTCGAGCGCGCCCATGAAGCGCCCGCCCCAGTCGCCCACCGACAACAGCCCGTCCTTAATCCAGAAAGCGAGCAGCACGCCGAGCGCCCCGCCCGCGACCGAGAGCAGCACGCTTTCCGTCAGGAGTTGACGTATCAGGCGGCGGCGCCGCGCCCCGAGCGCGAGCCGGACGGCAATCTCCCTCTGCCGCGCCGCCGCGCGCGACAGGAGGAGGTTGGCGACGTTGGCGCACGCGATGAGCAGCACCAGGCAGACCACGCCGAGCAGGATGTAGAGCGGTTGCCGGAACCCCTTGCGCACCTCCATCTCGCCCTGCGCGCCCGTGCCCGCGTCGAGTTGCGGAACCTCCTCGGGCGCGAGCGGGCGGGCCGCGGCCCTCTGCGCGTCGGTCTGCGCCAGCACATACCGCGCGGCGCGGTGCTCGACGACCGACTCGCGGAAGACGGCGTCTATCTCCGCGCGCGCCTGCTCGGGCGTCGCCCCGGGCTTCAATCTCCCCATCACGCGTAGCCACCAGGTGCCCGCGCCCGCCATGCGCGAGCGCTCGGTGTTGACCTGCGGCTCCCACGTCACGGGGATCGTCACGTCGGGCGAGGAGCCGACCTGCATCGTCCCGGCGAAGCCGGGCGGCGAGACGCCGACCACCGTGAAGGGCACGCCGTTGAGATTTATCTGACGGCCGATTGCCTCGGGGTCTGAGCCGAAGCGCCTCTGCCAGTAGCGGTGGCTGAGCACCGCCGCGGGCGGGGCCGAAGGACGGTCGTCCTCGTCCGCCAGCAGGCGACCCGCGTGCGGCGCGATGCCGAGCGCCGCGTAGTAGTTCCCGGACACGGCCTGCCCCGAAGCGACCTCCGCCTCCCCGCCCGCGTTCACGTTCAGGCTCACGTTGCCGAAGGCGAACACGTCCGAGACCGCCCCGCCCTGCCGCTCGCGCATGCGCAGGTAAGACTGGTAGGGGAAAGAAGTCCTGACCGTGCGCCCTGCCTCGTCGCGGGTGCTGTTGCCGTTGTAGCCGCCCGGGTTGAAGTTCTGCCCCGAAAGCGACTTGAAGAGGACGAGCCGCTCGGGCTCCTTCACCGGCAGCTTCTTCAGCAGCACCTCGTCCACGACGCTGAAGAGCGCCGTGTTCGCGCCGATGCCCAAAGCCAGCGACAGCACCGCCACGGCCGTCACCCCCGGCGTCCGCCCCAACACGCGCAACCCGTAACGGATGTCTTGCAGCAGCGTTCTCATCACTCACCCCTCATTCATATCTGAGAGCCACCATCGGATCGACCTTCGTCGCACGCCTCGCGGGGACGAGGCAGGCCAGGAGCGCCACCGTCAGGAGCAGGAGCGCGACGAGGATGTAGGT
>CAXTSK010000547.1:0-3859 GCA_964246655.1 uncultured Pyrinomonadaceae bacterium | reverse complement strand
CTCTTTCACGTCGGCGGCCGCGCGCGACGGCCCCCCCCCGCGCAGAAGCAGCAGGAGCGGCGAGCCGCAGACCACACCCGACAGCGCGAGCGCCGCCGGCCCCATCCCCAACACGGACGCCAGCACGAAGCCCACCAGCCCCAACGCCGCGATGCCCAGACACACGCCCGCGCACAGGCGCGCCCAGACGTTTGCCTCGCGGTCGTAGAGGTAAGTCAGCACGGTCGCGCCCGCGATTGCCGCGAGCGCCAGCAGGAGTGCGAAAGGCATAGCTTGCGCGGGACTCAACCTGAGCTGGAAAGACGCCGCGATTATACGCGAACACCATCCGCCCTATGCAAAGACGCGCGCCGACCTCACGCGGCGCTGCTGGACAACTCCGAGGCGCGGATGTTTAGATGTTCGACTTAAAGAACAACACAGGAATCCTAACTTATGCTCCGAGCAGGCATCGTCGGGCTGCCGAACGTCGGCAAGTCCACACTCTTCAACGCGCTGACCGCGCAGGCCACGGCGCTCGCCGCCAACTACCCCTTTGCCACCATCGAGCCCAACGTCGGCGTCGTCCCCGTCCCCGACGAGCGCCTCGAACCTCTGGCGAAGATAGTTAAGACGACCACCATCGTCCCTGCCACCGTCGAGTTCGTCGACATCGCCGGACTCGTGCGCGGCGCGTCGAAGGGCGAAGGTTTGGGCAACCAGTTCCTCGCCAACATCCGCGAGACCGACGCCGTCATCCACGTCGTCCGCTGCTTCGAGGACGAGAACATCCACCACGTCGAAGGCACCGTAGACCCGCGCCGCGACATCGACACCATCCAGATCGAGCTGGCTCTGGCAGACCTTGCCACGGTCGAGCGCCGCCGCGAGAAAGCGCAGAAGACGGCCAAGGGCGGCGACAAGACGGCGAAGGTCGAGATCGAAGTCGCCGACAAGCTGCTCGCCGTCCTCTCCGACGGCAAGCCCGCGCGCACGGCCGAACTCGGTGACGACGAGCGCGCCGTCGCGCGCGGCTTCTTCCTCCTCACCTCGAAGCCGACCGTCTACGCCGCCAACGTGGACGAGGCGACGCTCGCAGACCCCGAGTCGAACCCGCACGTCCGCGCCGTCCACGAGATCGCCGACGCCGAGGCCGCCGAGTACGTCCCCATCTGCGCGCAGCTCGAAGCGGAGCTGGTCGCGCTCGCGCCCGACGAACGCAAGAGCTACCTCGCCGAGCTGGGCGTCGAGTCGAGCGGCGTAGACAGAATGATTAAGAGTGCCTACCACCTGCTCGGCCTGATGTCCTTCCTGACGGCGGGCGAGAAGGAGGTGCGCGCCTGGACCGTCCCCCGCGGCACGCGCGCCCCGCAGGCCGCCGGCACCATCCACTCCGACATCGAGCGCGGCTTCATCCGCGCCGAGATCGTCTCCTACGACGACCTCACCCGCGCGGGCACCTACGCCGCCGCCCGCGAGCAAGGTCTCCTCCGCCTCGAAGGCAAAGACTACGTCATGCAGGAGGGCGACGTTGTCCACTTCCGCTTCAACGTCTGAAGCACACCCGTACCCGTTGACAACCCGCCCCTCCGGTAATATCTCTCCCCGCGCTTTACCGAGAGAAAAGTTGCCCGCCGTGATAAACTGCCGTAACAGCATTCCAAAATTTGCCCTGGCTATAACGTGGTTCGGCTTCGGCGTGTGGGGCGCGGGCTCGTTAGCCGAAAGGAGATCGTAGTGACCTCTTCTTGCTCCAGCCAACAGTTGCGGCCTGCGCGCCGCGGCCGACAGCTCTCGCAGGCTTTCATACTTCTCGCCGGGCTCGTCTTGTCCGTGACTTCGGCCGTCGGGGTGCGCGCGCAGGAGCCGACGCCGACGCCGTCGCCGACGCCGGCACCTTCGTCGGCCGACCTCACCGTCTCCAAGTCCGGCGACGAGGCGGCCGCGGTCGGCGGACTCATCACGTACAACATCTCTGTCTTCAACGGCGGCCCGGACAACGCGACCAACGTGGTTCTGTCCGATCCCCTCCCGGCGCACACCACCTTCGTGAGCGCCAGCGTGACCACGGGCGACGGCACCGTGTCGTTCGACGGCACCACCGTGGACGTTCACTTCGACAGCATCCTCGCCTTCGAGAGCGGCGGCGCCACCATCGTCGTTTCGGTCAACGCCGACACGCCGCGGGGCACCACCGTCAGCAACACCGTCCTGGGTCGTTCGGACGCGGCCGACCCGCAGACGTTCGACAACACCGCGACCGCGCTCACCGTCATCACGGGGCCTTTCCCCGGCGACATACTCATCTCGGAGTTCCGCCTGCGCGGCCCGGCCGGCGCGGCCGACGAGTACATTGAAATCTATAACAACGCCGCCACGCCCCACCTGGTTCAATCCCCGGACGGCTCGGCCGGCTACTCCGTCGCGGCCTCGGACGGCGTCATCCGCTGCACGATCCCGAACGGCACCATCCTCCCCGCGCGCGCACACTTCCTCTGCGTCAACTCGGTCGGCTACTCGCTCAGCTCCTACCCGGCCGGCGATGCTTCGACCGCGGAGGGCGACCTCAACTACACCACGGACATCCCCGACAACGCGGGCATCGCCGTCTTCAGGACTTCCAACACGGAGAACTTCAACCTCACGAACCGGTTCGACGCGGTCGGTTCGACGAGCGAGACGAACGCTCTCTACAAGGAGGGCACGGGCTACCCGGCGCTCTCGCCGCTCGGCCTGGACTACGCGCTCTACCGCGACACCTGCGGCAAGGCGGGCTCGGCCGCGGTCGTCGGCCCCTGCCCGACGGGCGGCGTGCCCAAGGACACGGACAACAACGCCGTAGACTTCGTCTTCGTTTCGCCGGACGGCAACTCGTCCGGCGCGGGGGCGCGGCTCGGCGCGCCCGGCCCCGAGGATTCTTCAAGCCCCATCCAGAGCAACGCCTCGTTCGCCGTCAACCTGCTCGACCCGTGTGCCAGCTCTTCCAGCCCGCCCAACCGCGTGCGCAGCTTCACGAGTGACCCGGCGAACAACTCGACCTTCGGCACGCTCGACATCCGCCGCACGGTGACGAACGGCACGGGCCAGAACGTCACGCGGCTGCGCTGGCGCATCATCGACATCTCGACCCTCCCCGCGCCCCGCGGCGTCGCCGACCTGCGCGCGCTGACTTCGACGCCCATCGTCGCCACGGTTGACCGCGCGCCGTGCAACACCGAGGCGTCAGTCATCACCGTGCAGGGGACGACGCTCGAACAGCCGCCCGCGCAGGTTAGCGGCGGCGGCTTCAACTCCTCACTCTCCTCCGACACGATCACACTTAAAACGCCGCTCGCCGACGGCGAGAGCATCGACGTGCGCTTCCTGCTCGGCATCATGCAGACGGGCACCTTCAAATTCTTTATCAACGTCGAGGCGATCACGCGCGACCCCGAGATAGTGCCCGAGTCGGGGCCGGAGAAGCCGTCGGTCGGGTCGCCGATCGGGCCTTCGGTGCGTCCGGGTAAAGTAACGGCGATGACATCAAGCACGAGCAGCGGCGTGAGCGCGCCGACCGTCAAGGCGAGGAAGAGCGTGAAGGCGCCGCCCGCTAAGGCGAGCAAGGGCGGGCGCCGGTAAGCCTCGATAAGGAATCGGTTGGAAGGTGAGTTGAAGAACCCCGGGGCGTCTGAAGAAGAATCGCCCGGCACATCTTAGTCAGACACAAAGAGGCCGGGGGGGCCGGGCGGGCCCGCCCCGCGCGCCCGCGCGGGTCTGAGCGAGGTCAGCCTCGACGCGAAGGGCGAAGCGAGCGCCGACCGCGTGACGATCGACGCCTCCGTGTCCAGCCCGCAAGGCCTGCGCGCCACGGCCAAGGGCACGGTGCCGCTGACGGGCGAGC
>CAXTSK010000546.1:1195-3889 GCA_964246655.1 uncultured Pyrinomonadaceae bacterium | reverse complement strand
GGAGTGTCGCGCCCGTCGGCTGCGGCCTTGCGGCCTGACTCGTTTGAGGGGGAGGCGGGGGCTACGGTCTCTGTGGCGGAGGCGGCAAAGTCGTTGCGGGCCGCTCCGCCATCGCGTTGCGCCTGAGCACGGGCGGGACGGGAGCCTGCGCCTTCTTCGGCTCCTCGCGCGGGCGCGCGGGCGCTTCGAGCGGCAATCCGTCCAGTCCCTCCAAGCCCTCCACGCCAAGCTCGCGGAGGTACGCGGCCGACTCGGCCAAGTCCTCCGCCAAAGATTTGAGAAGCTCTCTCGCCTGCGAATCGTCTTCCATCTGGGCCATCCGGGATGCCACATTATGACACGAAGCGGCGACGCGGCGCAGCCGTTAACCGGGTACGCGCCGGGAACGATTAACCACAGAGACACAGAGACACAGCTTGAAGCAATAGCCCGACAAGCTGTGTCTCTGTGTCTCTGTGGTTGAACTCCCTCGTCAGATGCCGAGCACGTCAATCAACTCCTGCACGGCGGCGGCGCTCTTTTGCAGCGCGATGCGCTCGTCGTTGGTGAGGCTGATTTCGATGATCTGCTCAAGGCCGCGCGCGCCGAGTTTGCAGGGGACGCCGACGTAGAGGTTGTTGATGCCGTACTCGCCTTCGAGGTAGGCGGCGCAAGGCAGAATCTTCTTCTTATCTTTCAGAATCGCTTCCGTCATCTCGACGGCCGCCGCCGACGGCGCGTAGTAGGCCGAGCCGGTCTTCAAGAGCCCGACGATCTCGGCGCCGCCGTTGGCCGTGCGCTTCACAATCGCGTCGAGCTGCTCCTTCGGCAGAAGCTCGGTGACGGGGATGCCGGCGCAGGTCGAGTAGCGCGGCAGCGGCACCATCGTGTCGCCGTGGCCGCCGAGCACGAAGGCCGTGACGTTCTCGACCGACACGTCCAGGGCTTCGGCGAGGAAGCAGCGCATGCGCGCCGAATCCAACACGCCGGCCATGCCGATGACGCGGTGCTTGGGGAAGCCGGACTTCTTGAAGGCCACCTGGGTCATCGCGTCCAGCGGGTTCGAGACGACGATGATGACGGAGTCGGGCGAGTGCCGGGCGATCTCTTCCGTGACGCTCGACACGATGCCGGCGTTGGTCTTCAAGAGGTCGTCGCGGCTCATGCCGGGCTTGCGCGGGAGCCCCGAGGTGATGATGACCACGTCGGAGTTCGCCGTCTGCGCGTAGTCGTTGGTGGCGCCCAAGAGCGCCGCGTCGAACCCTTCAATCGGCGCGGCCTGCGCGAGGTCTAAAGCCTTGCCCTGCGGCATGCCCTCGACGATGTCCACGAGCACCACGTCGCCCAACTCCTTGCTCGCCAGCCAGTGCGCGGCCGTCGCGCCGACGTTGCCGGCCCCGACCACGGTGATCTTGTTTCTCTTGCCCATCTCATCTCTCCCTTTCGTCCCTTAAAATTCGGATGCAATAGAGCGTACGTGCGCCGGATTAAGGCATAATTTGACGCCCGGCGCTGTGTTGCGCGTCACAGCCTATGCGCCCGTACCGGCGCGCACTTTGTCGTTGTTGGAAGAGCGCGAGTGTAACGAGCGCTTCGGACGCATGTCAAGGTAGGCTTATGGGACTCTCCGCACTGTTCAAGAGACTGTTCGGCGTACGACGCGAGGATGTCGCGGAGGAGGAAGAGTCGGACGTTGACCCCTTCGACCCTTTCCCAGAGCCGGTGCGTTTGGAGATAAAGGACGTGTTCGACCTCCACTCCGTCCCGCCGCGCGAGGTGCGCGCCGTCGTCGAGGAGTACCTGCGCGAGGCACACAGTAAAGGCTTCCGACAAGTGCGCCTCATCCACGGTAAGGGCGTCGGCGTGCAACGCGAGACCGTCCGCAAAGTTCTTGAGCGCACGCCCTTCGTCGAACACTTCGCAGATGCCCCGCCCGAGGCCGGCGGCTGGGGCGCGACCGTCGCGCGGCTAACGCGGCCCGAGGAGCAGCTTGAGCCGGACGGCGGCGCGTAAGACTCCTCAGCTGACGTGCTTGATGATGACGGCGTCGCTCAGCACTGTGCCGCGCGAGAAGACGAGGTCGTCGTTGCGCGAGATGTCGAAGTCGAAGAACTCTTCGGACTTGAAGTCGGTGAGGCGCTTCGGCGGCGAGCCGTCGAGCGGCCGAGCCCAGACGTTCGAGACGCCGGCTTTGGCCTCGACGTAGAGGACGGAGCGGCCGTCCGGCGCCCAGCGCACGCCGCCCTGACTCCCGACGGAGTAGACGACGTAGCGCCCGTCGGCCGTCGCACACGGCCTTGTCTCCGACGCGGGCGTGTTCGTCATTTGCCGCTTCTCACCGTTTGAAGGGTCGAGCGACCATAAGTCCCAGTTGCCGCCCGCCCTCGACGCGTAGACGACGCGGCCCGCGGGCGTCCAAGTCACGCCCTGCTCGCTGTCGCCCTTCTGCGTCGTGGCCTGCTCGGCGCGCGCCGCGTCGCCGCCCGGCGCCACCCAGACGTAGGTCGCCTTCGCAGGCCGCGTCGAGGTACGCCCCGCGCTCGGACGGCGGGCGCTCTAACGCGGACTTGAGGAGCATGTCGATCCGCTGCCAGCGACTCGGATCCATCGGCCTCAGACCTCCGCTTGAGCACAGTAGTTGTGAGACAGGACGCGCGGCGGACGCGGCGGATTCTAACAGCTTACCAAAAACAATTTAACCGCGGAGGCCCCCGG
>CAXTSK010000546.1:0-1185 GCA_964246655.1 uncultured Pyrinomonadaceae bacterium | reverse complement strand
AATACCCCGCCCCCCCCGCCCCCCCACGCAAAGCCTTTTCCGGGGGCCCGCGGGGCCGCCGCGGTTGAATTACCCGGGAGGCTACTTTCTGAGCCAGCCGAAGAGGCCGTGGAGGACGGTCTCGCGGTTCTCCTCGTAGATGGCCTTGGTGAGCGGGAGCGACATCGGGCAGGCGCGGACGCAGTTCTGCGCGTTGCCGCAGTTGGTGATACCGTCGTCGCCGGTGATGGCCGACAAGCGTTCGTCGCGCGTGATCGTGCCCGTCGGGTGCATGTTCATCAGGCGCACCTGCGCGATGGCCTGCGGCCCGATGTAGTTGCCGTCGCCGTACTGCGGACAGGCTTCGAGGCAGCAGCCGCACGTCATGCAGCGCGAGTAGGCGTAGCGCTCGGCCACGTCCTCCTGCGACATGCGCGGCCCGGGGCCGAGGTCGTACGAGCCGTCGATCTCGATCCACGCCTTGACGCGCTTGAGGTGGTCGAACATCTCCGAGCGGTCCACGACGAGGTCGCGGACGTTCGGGAACTTCGACATCGGCTCAAGGGTGATGGGCTTGTGCGGTTCGAGGTTATCGACGAGCGCCGAGCAGGACTGGCGCGCGCGCCCGTTGATGACCATCGTGCAGATGCCGCAGACCTGTTCGAGACAGTTCATCTCCCAGACGGGCGGCGTGGTCTTCCTGCCGTCGCGCGTGACCGGGTTCTTCCTGATCTCCATCAGGCAGGAGATGATGTTGAGGTTCGGCCGGTAGGGCAGCGCGAACTCCTCCCAACGCGCCGGCCCGTCCTGCTTGTCGCGGCGGCGGATGCGCAGGACGACCTCCCGCGGCGGGTTCCGCAAGCCGTGTTGATGCTCTTCTGTTTTTGCTTCAGCGCTCATGAGTTGAAATCCACCTTGTCGTAGACTGCGCCCAGATTCAAAGTGCATTCGATGGACGGCAGCGTCAGCGAGCTTTCAAACCCTGCCGCTTCCGTTAAGCTCCATCTTCCATCCTCATCCTTCACGTACTGCTCGACCAACGGGCTGTTCTGCCCGACAAGCAAATACTCCCTCAGCGACCCAATCGTCCGGTAAGCCCGAAACTTCGCACCCCTGTCGAAAGCCTCCGTGCTCTTCGAAAGCACTTCGATGACTAGTACACCGTCAGTCTATTTTTGATGATTAGCTCTTTGACCGGGTATAGTT
>CAXTSK010000545.1:0-3892 GCA_964246655.1 uncultured Pyrinomonadaceae bacterium | reverse complement strand
GTACGGCGCGCCCTACGCGCTCGGCGGCCTCCGCCGCGCCGTACACTACAGCGAGGTTCGCACGGACTTCGTCCAGCACGCCCTGTCCGCAGTCGTCGAGGGTTACGGCTCGGGCAGTGCTTCGAGATTTCTTGAGAGTACGTCCGCGCGGTCTTTTTAAATCATTCAAGGCGCGTGACGTGGCTTTATCCTCAAACACCAACTGGCAGGAGGCGTATATGGCGACCAGCAAAAAAGGTACAAAGAAGGGTGCGGCTAAGAAGGGCGGCGCGACCGCGGCGGCGGCGCGCCCAACGTCTGGGGCGGTGCCCCCGTACGGCGAGGCGATTCGTCAGGCTGCGGCGCGCGGTGACGAGGCGGAGATGCGCAAGACCGCGGCCTCTGCGCGCAAGTGGATCAAGGACGCACAGGCCGCGCTTGAGAAGTTAGAGAAGAAGCTCGGGGGAACCAAGTAGGCCGATATGGAACAGCCGACACGTTTCTTCACGGACGCGGATCGAAGGGACTACACGCCCGTCCACGTCGTCTGGGAGATCACCCTGGCCTGTGACCTGAAGTGTCAACACTGCGGGTCACGGGCCGGGCGTCGGCGCCCGGACGAGTTGACGACCGCCGAATGTCTCGACCTCGTCGCGCAGCTCGCGCGCCTCGGCACGCGCGAGGTGACGCTCATCGGCGGCGAAGCATACCTGCGCCGCGACTGGGTCGAGATCGTCCGCGCCGTGCGCGCGCACGGCATGGACTGCGCGATGCAGACGGGCGCCCTCCACTTGAACGAGGAGAGAATTCGGCAGGCGGCCGAGGCCGGGATTCAGGCGATAGGCGTCTCCGTAGACGGCCTCGAAGAGTTGCACGACCGTCTGCGCGGGGTGAAGGGTTCGTTCGCCGCCGCCTTCGAGGCGTTGCGGCTGCTTCGCAAGCACGGCGTCGCGACCAGCGTCAACACGCAGATAACTTCAAAGGTCTTGCCGCAGTTGCGAGAGCTGTGTGACCTGTTCATCGAGGCCGGCGCGAAGAACTGGCAGGTGCAGTTGACCGTCGCCATGGGCCGCGCCGCGGATAACCCGGAGCTTCTGCTCCAACCCTTTCAACTGCTCGAACTGATGCCGCTGCTCGCGGAGCTTTTCTGGACTGGGGTCGAGCGCGGGATGCTTCTGCAACCGGGGAACAACGTCGGGTACTTCGGCCCGTACGAGTCTGTGTGGCGCGGCAACGGCGACGACCGCGTCCACTGGTCGAGCTGCAACGCGGGCGAGAACACGTTGGGCATCGAGGCCGACGGCACGATCAAAGGCTGTCCGTCTCTGCCCACGGTCGGTTACGCGGGCGGCAATGTGCGCGACCTGACGTTGGAAGAGATCTGGCGCAACACGCCCGAACTGAACTTCAACCTGACGCGCGTGGGCGAAGAGTTGTGGGGCTACTGCCACGGTTGTTACTACGCAGACTCGTGCCGCGGCGGCTGCACGTGGCTGAGCCATTCGCTCTTCGGCCGGCCCGGCAATAACCCTTACTGCCATCACCGCGTGCTTGAGTTGAACGCGCGGGGACTGCGCGAGCGGGTCGTGCCCGGCGCGCCCGCGCCCGGTCTCTCCTTCGACCACGGGCGCTTCGACCTTTTGCTTGAGACCGTAGACGGTCAAGCGGTCTCGACTGCTCCGACTTCCGGCCTCGTCCAAATCGGCCGGGCGACACGGCGTCCTACGCAGACCGCGAAGCAGCCTTCGCAGAGCGCCAACACGGAGCGTGCGCGCCGACCGACTCTCGTGCTGTGCCGCGCCTGCAACCGGCACGTCAAGTCGGGCACACGCGCCTGCCCCTTCTGCGGCGCTGACGTGAAGGCGTCGGCGCGCGCATACCGTCGGCGGCTGCGCGCGGCGCAGGATGCCTGCGCGCGCCTTCTCGATCTCCTGCCGCCAGGCTAGGTTACAAGGCTGAGGCGTTGTCGTGTTGGCTTTGCAGCTTGATGCGCAGGAAGACGGACATGAGCAGAGGTTCACCGGGCTTCGAGCGCACGCGGTAGATGGATTGGGGCATCGGGTCGGAGCGGGTCAGGAGTCGCTTGCCTTCGGCAGCTTTCTTCTCGGCCACGGTCATCGGCGTGCCGGGCCCGTCAACAAGCTCGATGTTGTCCACGGTCGCCCCCCACCTCTTTTCGTACGAAGCCACCTGTTCCTTTGGGAGTTTGAGCGCGCCGGGGCCGAGAGACAGTTCGGCGAGAGGCGCGTCGGTGATGAGTACGGTGAGAAGTTCACCTTCGTAGTCGGGGCGACTCTTCTTAATCGTGTAGAAGGGCGGCTTGTCCTCGGAGGAGGGGATTTCGATGACCCGCCCCGCCTTCACAAGATTGTCACCGCCCCTGATGGCCGTCGTGGGGAAGATCAGGTACGGGTCGCCCAGCGAGCGATCCGCGTAGACCTCCCGGTCAAAGACGTAGAGGTACCCGGAGCGGGGCGCCTCGACGGTTATCTGTACGCGCTCGCCTTCGCGTAAGGGTTCTGCTGCGCTGACCCGCTCCGGCGTCCACTCGCCCTGCTGGCCGTGGATCAACTGCCTCACCTCGTCCGCCGCGGTCGAGGGACGCAGGCGCCAGACGGTGATGCCGACGACCGCCTTGCTGGCGGCAATCTCCGGGCGCGCCGTCTTGTTCGCCCCGGCCGGTCTGTACGCGGGTCTGCGGCGCGCGGCACGGCCGGGCGGCCGCTGTTGCATGAAGGCCGTGTCCCACAGCCCGCGCGTCACGTCGTTGTTATCCTGTGCCGCCGCGCCCGCCGCCGTTAACAGCATGAGCAGACAGACTATCTTCACTTTCATAAAAACGGCTCCCACTTAACGCCACTCGCCCTGGAGGGTGAAGGCGGCCCAGTAGTAGGGCGAGCCCCAGCGTCCGCCCTCAAGCATCTCGACCTGCGCACGGCGCAGCGCCGCGGCGGGGCGCGCCCCGCCCTTCAACATTCGCGTGTAGAACCGCGCCATCAGTTCGGAGGTGGCGCGGTCGTTGACGTTCCAGAGACTCACGACGACGCGCGCCGCGCCCGCGTACATGAACCCGCGTGTCAAACCGACGAGCCCCTCGCCCCTGACCTCTTTGCCGAGCCCGGTCTGACAGGCCGAGAGCACGACCAGCTCGGCCGGCAGGTTGAGGTTGTAAATCTCGTTCGCCCTGAGGAAGCCGTCCTGCGGCCGTCCGTCCTTATCGACCAGCGACAGGACGAGGGCCGAGAGGCCCGGCCGTTCGCTGTCGATGTACCCGTGGGTCGCGAAGTGCACGTAACGGTAGCGGCCCAGCTCCGGGCTCGTCGCCGTCGCGCGGCTGGCCTTGAAGTCCACGGCTTCGAGGTTCGCGCGCGAAGGCGAGGCCGCGAGAATCTGCTCGGCCTCGCGGCGCGTGTAGAGGAGGCGCGGGACGTTAGGTTGACCTTCAGGCTGTTCGTCCCCGGCCAGGTGGACGAGCTGGCGCAGGCTCGCGACCTCTACGAAACCGTTCGGGGCCGTTGACGGCGCTCGTGGCTTGTTGGCGGCGATGACCCGCCCGTCGCCGTCCGTGAAAACGGGGTCGGCCAGTACTGCCAGCAGGTTCGGGGCGGGCTTGCGCCCTTGGAGCTCCCGCCGCTGCACGGCGAGCGTCGAGGCAGACGGCAGGCTGACGACCTCGTGGCCGACGACGAGCGGGCGCGCGGCACGCTGACCGGCAGCGGGCGAAGGCTCGGGCAGCATGGCGAAGGGCACGTATTGCAGCGCACCGTCGGCGACGACGACAACGCGCTTCGTGCCCAACTCCGCGGCGACCGGGGCGAGCACTATCCGGCTCAGCTCGGCCGCGGCGCGGGGCAGCTCGGCGTCGGCCCGCGCCGCGGCGGCAAGCAGGTTGCGATGAACGGCGAAGACGATC
>CAXTSK010000544.1:0-3925 GCA_964246655.1 uncultured Pyrinomonadaceae bacterium | reverse complement strand
GTGCGGCGCGCGCCCCGACGCGCCGCACAAAGCCGCCGAAGCGTAGAGCCCGAGCGCCTGCCACGCGCAGCCGCCCACCAAAAGGAAGAGGTAGAGCCGCGCCACCTTCTCGAACTCGACCCCGCCGAGCCACGCCGCGGCCAACGCGCACGGCACGAGCATCAGCGCGACGAAGTAGGCGAGCGCGCCCGCGCCCCAGAACTTCCCCGAAGCGAGCCGGAAGGGCGACAGCAGGCTCATCTGCTGGAAGATGGCCGTCCCGCGCAGACGCTCCTGCACAAACGAGAGCCCGGCCAGCGCCGGCCCGAGCACGAAGAGCAGCGCGAAGAGCAGCACCGTCAGCACGCCGTACGACTCCGCGCCGAAGCCCTTCACCTGCCGCGCGTGCATCTCGGCCTGGTAAGCGGGGATGTCGAGTATGTTGACGTGAGAGATGTAGCTGGTGGGAGGCGCCGACCTGTTCCAGACGACCCACGCGCCCGCCGCCAGCAGCGCCACGGTCAGCCCCGCGACGAAGAGCGCGCGCCGACGGGGAAGCGTCGTCCGCAACACCCGCACCAACTCCGGGTTCAGACTCAACGAAGGATTCCAGGCCATCTTAATGCACCTCCCGACTCAGGAACGATGAACTAGGAACGATGAACGATGAACTGAATACATCTTGTCTTACAGTTCATCGTTCATCGTTCATCGTTCATCGTTTCAAGAAACGTCCCGCCGCCCTGACGCGAGGAACACGTCCTCGACCGTCAGGCGCCGCTCGTAGAAGGAGACCAGCCCCGTGTGCGCCGCCGCCAGCTCGCGATGAAGTGCGGCCAGCTCGGCGCGCTCGCCGTTGAAGGTGAAGTCTACGGTCGCGCCCTCCACTTTAACCTTTTTCAAGCCCGCGCGCGCGCCCAAATCTTCCGCGAGCCGCGCGGCGCCTTCCGTCGAGAGCAGTTCGGCGCGGACGGGCGTGCCGCCCGCCAACTCTTCGACCAGCGCGTCGATGCGGCCCGAGCGCGCCACGCGCCCGCGCTCCATGATGATGACCGAGGTACTGAAGTCGGCCAGCTCCGTCAGGATGTGCGAGCTGACGAGGATGGTCGTCCCCAGCGCCGCGAGTTGCCGAATGAGGTCGCGCAGCTCGATGCGCGCGTGCGGGTCGAGCCCCGACGCGGGCTCGTCGAGCAGCAGCACCTTCGGCGCGTGCAGCAGAGTCTTCGCGATGACGAGCCGCTGCCGCATCCCGCGCGAGAGCGAGCCGACCTGCGCGTCGCGCTTCGACGTGAGGTTGGTCAGGCCGAGCACGCCTTCGATCCTCTTCCCCATGCTCTCGCGCGAGACCTCGTGTGCGCGCGCGAAGTATTCGAGGAAGTGCCGGACGCTCAGGTCGTCGTAGAGGCCGAAGGTGTCGGGCACGTAGCCGACGATGCGGTGCAGGCGCTTGGGCTCGGCGCCGACCTCGACGCCCGCGACCTCGATCTTGCCGCTCGTCGGACGCAGAAGGCCCGCCAGCATCTTCAGCAGCGTCGTCTTCCCCGCCCCGTTCGGCCCCACCAGCGCGCACGTCTCGCCCGCCGGCACGAACAGGCTCACCTCCCGCACCGCCGGGTGCGTCTCGTAGAACTTCGTCAGTCCCGACGTACTTATCATCGGCCCTCACTCACCGGTAACCGCCGATTACACGCGTGCTAACGTCCTTCGCACGCGTGCTAACGTTCTTAGCGCGTCCGCGAAGCTTCTTAGTATCCGTGCAAACGTTCTTAGCACGTGTGCGAAGCTTCTTAGCATCAACGCTAATGCTCTTAGCACGCGCGCGAAGCTTCTTAGCAGGCGTGCTAAGAACGTTTGCACGCCTGTAATTGCCAATTGCATGCGTGTAATTGACACTCACACACATGCAATTGTTCCTCGCACGCGTGTAAGAAGCAATTACACGCGTGTAATTGCCCGAAGTTGCGCCGCGTCAGTCGCGCGCGCGCCGTCCTCACGGACTTCAACAGCGCCGCGATGGTTAAGACCGTCAACGTTCTTCTCATCTTTCAGTCCTCAGAACGCCCAGTAACCCTGCGCGAAACGCGCGGAGAAGAGTGCGAGCATGAGCAGCGACCAGACCACGACGGCCGCGCCCCACGCGGGCCGCGTCGCGCGCAGACGCCCGAGCAGGATGAAGGCCGGGAAGAGCACCAGCGTGTAGCGCGGCACGCTCAGCGCGAACTTCGTGCTCGTCCACATCAGCCAGTTGCAGGTCATCCACATCGCGTATGACGCGCGCAGACGCAGCCACGCCCAGACGGTCAGCCCCAGCCCCAGCAGGATGAAGAAGAACTCCTGCCACCCGACCATCTGCGCGTCCGAAGGCGCGAGCCCCCACGTCGAATTCCACGCACCCTTGATGCCGACCCACGGCCACGTCGGCGACTTGAACCAGTGCTCGCCCTGCATCTTGAGGAACGCGCGCGGGTCGCCCAAAACCCACCAGTTGATGAAGAGGTAGACGCCGAAGCCAGCCCCGACGAGCAGCAGCCACAGCCACTCGACACGCACGCGCCGGCCCGCGCTGCGGTACTCGTCCCACGCCTCGAACGCGAGCGCGGGCAGCAGCACCAGGCCGTTGATGCGCGTCAACGCCGCGAGGAACCCGAGCAGCCCCGCGGCCCACCAGCGGCGCCCACGCGCCGCGAGGAAAGCGCCCAGCGCAAGCGCGAGGAAGAGGCTCTCGTTGTAGCCTATGTGCAGGAAGTACGCGGTCGGGAAGACGAGGAGGTAGAAGACCGACGCGCGCGCGACCTCCTCCGTCTCGCCGTCGGCGCGCGCGAGCCTGTAGAGCAGAAGCCCCGCCGCGACCGACGCCACGCCGGAGACGAAGAAGGCGGCAAGCAACTCGTCGCGCAGCACGAAAGCCGAGACGCGCACCAGCCACGGGTAGAGCGGGAAGAAGACGATCCAGCGCGACTCGACCCCTTGGGAGACGTAGCCCATGCGCGCGATGTCGAGGTAGTGCGGCGCGTCCCAGCGGTTCCAGATCGCGAGCCAGCTGTAGAAAGGCCCCACCCACTCGTTCTTCCACACGACGAACGCCTGCACGCCGTACAGCAGCACCAGCGCCTTGACCGCCAGCACCAGCCCCACCACCCGCGCGTCGAACCACGCGGGCAGCCGCGCCGCCTGCTCTTGATGAAGTTTGGTCTGCTTCTTTTTCATCAACCTTGTGTGGGAAGTGAAAGACAGTTTGACACAGAGATACGCAGACACAGAGACACAGCTTGTTGAGCTATAGACTCTAAGCTGTGTCTCTGTGTCTCCGTGTCTCTGTGTTGAAAATCAACCCGCATAAGACCCAAGTCACGCGGACAAACCACCCCCTTAAACTTTCAGCCGTCCAGAAACTCGCGTTGCCACATCTCCAGCGTGAGCAGTTGGAGGACTTGCAGGTTGAAATCTTCGCGCCCCGAAAGGTTCGACTCGACGACGCGCCGCACCTCTTCGGGGCGGAAGAGCCCGCGCGCGCGGACGACCTCTTCAGACAGAAGCTCGTCCACCAGCGGACGCAGAGGCCCGCGCAGCCACGCGCGGATCGGCGCGCCGAAGCCCGCCTTCTTCCTCCACACCACGTCGCGCGGCAGCAAGCTCTCGGCCGCCTTCTTCAAGATGTACTTGCGCCGCAGTCCCCTTAACTTCAGTCGCGGCGGCATCCGCGCCGCCAGCTCGACCAATTCATGATTGAGTAAAGGCACGCGCACTTCGAGCGTCGCCGCCATCGAAGTCCTGTCCGTGTAGTCGAGGTTGAGGCACGGCAGGAACGTCTTCATGTCAACGTAGAGCAGACGGTTGAGCGGCGCCGCCTTCGCGCACCGCTCGAAGTATCGCCGGTGGAGGTAGTATGCGTCCGCGTCGCCCACCCTCGCGCGCACCTCTTCGGTGTAGAGCCGCCGCTTCGCCG
>CAXTSK010000543.1:0-3934 GCA_964246655.1 uncultured Pyrinomonadaceae bacterium | reverse complement strand
GGCGGCTGGTGGGTCCCCCCCCTCTCACTCGGCGGGGGGGGGGGGGGGGCGCCCCCCCCCCCCCCGCGCCGCAGGAGTCGGCGCTGCTCAAGTTCTGAAGGAGGGACAGACTAGTTTGCGAGTTCTCATCACGGGTGGGGCGGGCTTCATCGGCTCGCACCTCTCCGACCTCTACATTTCGCGCGGCGACGAGGTCTTCTGCATCGACGACCTCTCGACGGGCTCTTTCCAAAACATCGCGCACCTGAAGGGGAACCCGAAGTTCCGCTACACGATCGACTCGGTGCACAACCAGCCGGTGATGGCCGAGCTGATCGACCAGTGCGACGTGGTCTTCCACCTCGCGGCGGCCGTCGGCGTCAAGCTCATCGTCGAGAGCCCCGTCCGCACCATCGAGACCAACGTGCGCGGCACGGAGGTGGTGCTCGCCCAGGCGAACAAGAAGAAGAAGAAGGTGCTCGTGGCCTCCACGTCCGAAGTCTACGGGCTCTCCTCCGAGGTGCCGTTCAAAGAGGACGGGAACCTCGTGATGGGCGCGACGACCAAGGGCCGTTGGTCGTACGCCTGCTCGAAGGCCATCGACGAGTTCCTGGCCCTGGCCTACTGGCGCGAGAAGAAGCTGCCGACGGTGGTCGTCCGCCTCTTCAACACGGTGGGGCCGCGGCAGACGGGGCAGTACGGGATGGTCATCCCGACGTTCGTCAAGCAGGCGCTCTCCGGCAGACCCTTAACCGTCTACGGCGACGGGAGCCAGACGCGCTGCTTCGGCTACGTGGGCGACGTGGTCGGGGCGCTGGTCGCGCTGATGGACAAGGAGGAGTCGGTGGGCGAGGTCTTCAACATCGGCTCGACCGAGGAGGTCAGCATCATGCAGCTCGCCGAGCGTGTGAAGGGGCTGACGGGGTCGAAGAGTGAGATCGTGACGGTGCCGTACGACGAGGCGTACGAGGAGGGCTTCGAGGACATGCCGCGGCGCGTGCCCGACACGTCGAAGGTCGCAAGGCTGGTGGGCTTCAAGCCGACGGTGACGCTCGACGAGATTTTGCAGTCCGTCATCGAGTACTACTCTGGAAGGCAGGACGGCGCGACCGCTTGATGGAAGCCTCGCGGGTGGCTTGATTTCTCGGCGCACATTTAATAGGGTCTTAGGTTCTAAAACGCGCCCGAAGTCTCGTGCCCCGGAACCGAAGTAGTAATGCCTTTCAGCTTTAGCCACCTCCTGCCGGCCGCGACGGCGCTCGCCCTCTCGCTCTCGCTCACGCCGCTGGTGCGCGCCTTCGCGCGCCGCTACGGAGTCATCGCGAGACCCCGGAGCGACCGCTTCAGCAAGCGGCCGACGGCGATGTTGGGCGGCGTCGGCATCTACCTCGCGGTGCTGCTCGCGTACCTGTTCCTCGTCCCGCACACGCGCGAGGGCTGGGTCGTGATGGGCGCGAGCAGCGCGCTCTTCGTCGTCGGGCTGGTGGACGACTTCCTCAACATCAAGCCTTATCAAAAACTGATCGGCCAGGTCTTGGGCGCGAGCGCGGTCGTCTACTTCGGGCTGCTGCTGCCGTGGGGCTGGGGCGCGTCGGTGGCGATGGCGGTGACCATCTTCTGGCTCATCGGCATCACCAACGCCATCAACCTGCTCGACAACATGGACGGGCTGGCGGCGGGCATCTCGGCCGTCGCGGCCGTCTTCATCGCCGCGAGCTTCGCCGACAACGGGCAGGTGACCGAGGCCGTGATGCTGGCGGTCTTCGCGGCGGCGCTCGTCGGCTTCCTCGCCTACAATTCGAGCCCGGCTACGATCTTCATGGGCGACTGCGGGTCGATGTTCGTCGGCTTCTTCCTCGCCAGCTCCGCGCTGCTCTCGGCCTCGGGCGAGCGCGGCCGCAGCTTCATCGTCGTCATCGCCGTCCCCGTCCTCATTCTTTTCATCCCGATCTTCGACACGACGCTCGTCACGGTCGTGCGCAAGCTCTCGGGGCGGGCGGCGTCGCAGGGCGGGCGCGACCACGCGTCGCACCGGCTCGTCGCCCTGGGCCTGTCGGAGCGGCGCGCGGTCTGGATGCTCTACGGCTTCGCGGGCGCTTCGGGCCTGCTGGCGATGCTCGTCCGCCGCTTCGAGTACCACACGGGCATCGCGATGGTGTTGGGCTTCGCGGTGGTGCTGACGCTCGTCGGCGTCTACCTGGCGGGCGTCAAGGTCTACGACGAGGCGGAGGTGCAGGCCGCGCGCGAGAAGCCGCTCGTCTCGTTCCTCGTCGATCTCTCGTACAAGCGCAGGATCTTCGAGGTGTTGCTCGACGTGCTGCTCGTCATCCTGGCTTACTACTTCTCGTACGTGCTGCTCTTCGGCTCCGACCTGAGCGAGCGGGTGTGGCTGCTCTTCCTCTCGACGGTGCCGCTGCTCATCATCGTGAAGATGACGGCGATGCTCGCGGCGGGCGTCTACCGCGGCCTCTGGCGCTACATCAGTCTCGACAACCTGATTACTTACGCGAAGGCGGTCGTCGCGGGCTCGGCCGTGAGCGTGCTCGTGCTCCTTTTCGCCTTCCGTTTTCAGGAGTTCTCGCGCGCGGTCTTCGTTCTCGACGCAATGATCTTCTTCTTGATGCTGGCGGGGAGCCGCGTCGCGTTCCGCCTGTTCCGGCAACTCCTGCCGGCGCCGTCGGCGGGCGGAAGGCGTGTGCTCATCTACGGCGCGGGCGACGCGGGCGAACTCCTCCTGCGCGAGATGCGGAACAACCTGCAACTCCAGTACACGCCCGTCGGCTTCGTGGACGACGACCCCTTCAAGAAGGGCAAGATGATCCACGGCCTGCGCGTCTTCGGCGGCAACGGCTACCTGCGCCGCATCTGCGCGGAGCAGCAGGTCGAGGAGGTGCTCATCTCCACCTCCCGCATCGGCGACGACCGCGTCGCCGAAATCCGCCGCGACTGCGAAGACGCCCAGATCACGCTCCGCCGGATGCGCATCGAGATCGAACTCGTCGGGCATGAGTTTTAAAGCTCGGACTTCAGACATTTAATGAGCGAACAGATCGCACTTATTAATCTACGTCCCGTGTGGGCGCGTGTGCCCCTTATGCTCTTGGCGTTGCTCGCGCTCTACTGCGGGTGGGTCGGGGTGCGTTGGGGCATCGGGAACACGATGGCGGAGACGGCGCCGAACTCCTACGCGAAGGACCCGACGGCGGCCTTCGAGTCGGCCGAGGCAGCGACGCGGCTCGCGCCGCGCGACCCGTTCACGCACCTGATGCTGGCGCGGCTCCATCAGGTCAGCCTCGATCCCGCGGCCGTACCGCGCGCGCTGGTCGAGTACGAGCAGGCGGCCGCCCTCGCGCCGAACGACTACCTGATCTGGATGGAGGTGGGGCGCGCGCGCGCCGCGCTCGGCGACAAGGAGGGCGGCGTGGCAACGCTGCGCCGCGCCGCGGAACTCGCTCCGAACTACACGTACCCGCGCTGGCACCTCGGCAACGCGCTGCTGCGCGCGGGCCGCACCGAAGAGGCTTTCGCGGAACTGCGCCACGCGGCCGACATCGACCCGACGCTGCGGCCGCAGGTCTTCAACCTCGCGTGGCAGGTCTACGGCCCCAACCTCTCGCGCGTCGTGGACGCGGTCGTCAAGTCGCCCGAGTCGCGCGCGCAACTGGTCTCCGTGCTCGCGGGGCGCGGCAACCTCGAAGAGGCGCAGGGCGTGTGGGCCGGGCTCGGGCCTGAAACTCAACGCGCGCAGCAGGGCGGGGGGGCGGCCGACGTGTTCGCACGCGCACTCTACACGAAGGGCCAGTACCGGCGCGCGCTCAGCGTGCTCTCGGAGGGCGGCGTTCCGGGCCTGGCCGTGGGGCAGTTCACAGACGGCGGCTTCGAGTCGGACATCGCGCCGGGCGCGCGCTCGCTCTTCGGCTGGAAGGTGACGCAGGGCGGCGGGCAGGTCGTCATC
>CAXTSK010000542.1:0-3936 GCA_964246655.1 uncultured Pyrinomonadaceae bacterium | reverse complement strand
ATCATGCGCGCCACGCTCGACCGCCGCGCGCCGCTCACCTACGGCTACGAGCAGGAGACACTGCCCGTGCTGGTTGACTCGGCCTACTTCTTCCGCCCTTCGAAGGAGGGGACGAACGCGGTCGTCTTCGCCGCCGACTTGGGCCGCCCACTCCACGTCGCGGGCTTCATCTGGCCGACGACCGAGAGCTTACTTCGCGGCCCGGCCTACGTCATCGACGAGCCCACGGGGCGCGGCCACGTCGGCCTCTTCGCCGAAGACCCGAACTTCCGCGCCATCTGGCGCTCGACGACGCGGCTCTTCTTCAACTCGTTCCTCTTCCAATCGATCTTTTAGTGAATGGTGAATAGTGAATGGAAAGTTTTCGCCAACGCGCCTTGAGGGTTGAGCATCTCAACTCGGGCTGAACGGTTCAGCATTCACTATTTACCATTTACTATTCACCAATCATGTTTCAACTCAGGGCGGGATTCAGCGAGCAGGTGGAGTGGCGGACGAGCGCGGAGGCGGCGCGCGAATTCTTCGGCGACCTCAAAAACTTCGTCGAGCTGATGCCGGGCGTCGAGCGCATCACGGCCGACGCGCGGGGCATCGCGCGCTGGCTCATCCGCGCCGACGTGCCCGTGGTCGGCGCCATCCGGCAGGCGTTCGCGGTGCACAAGTCCGTGGACGAGCCGACGCGCATCGAGTGGAGCCCAGCCGCGGGCGAGAGCCGGAACCTCCTGCGCTACGCCGCCTCCTTCGAGCGCCGCGGCGAGACCACGCGCATACGCATCGAGCAGCGCGTCGAGCTGCGACGAAACAACGCGCGCGAGCTGCACACGCTGGCCGGCCTCGCCGGCGAGAGCCGCCTCAGCGCCGCCCTCCAAAAAGGCGTCACCGAGATGCTCCAAGCCTTCCTCACGAAAGCACGGACGCGACTGGAGAAATAAACTAACCACAGAGACACAGAGACACGGCTTGAAGTGTATAAGACTTCAAGCCGTGTCTCTGTGTCTCTGTGGTTAATTCTTTCCTGTCCGCTTCAGAACCTGAACCCGATGCCCGCGGTGACTTGCAGGTTGTGGCGCAGTTCGGCGGGGAGGCGCGTGGGCGGGGTGAGTGTGAAGAAGCCGACGCTGTCGCGTTCGGGGTATCGGATCATCGTGTCCCCCACGTCGAAGCGCGTGAAGAGTCTATCCGTCGGGTAGAACTCAAGGACGCCGCCCAAGTCCATCGAGAAGTAGGTCTTGCCTCCATGCGCGAAGTTGGGGAGGAAGAACTGCTGCCCCTCGAAGGTGAACGTCTCGACGCTCGTGATGTGCGAGACGTTACTGAAGTGGAAGAAGCCGGGGCGCGCCTTGGCGAAGACGCCGAAGCGCTCGAAGCGGCGGCCGTACTTCACACCCGCCTGAAACTGTGCGGGGTAGCCGCCGACCGTCGTGGTGGCGCCGTAGCGGCGGCGCGGGTAAAAGTTGCCCTCGGCCTCTACGGCGAGGTTGTTCGACACGTTGTAGCCGACCCTCAGGCCGAAGCCCGCCTCGGTGTTCGACCCCGCGTTGAAGGGCGCGAACGACGGCGCGCCGAAGTCGGTCGGCGAGAGGTTGAGTACGAACGAGGAGAACTGCACGCCGACCTCGAAGCGCCGCACGCGCTCGCCCGTCGAAGCCGTCTGTGCCGCGCCCGCGTCTTCGTCCGCGCCGCGGCCGAAGCGGAAGCCGACGCCCGCGGTGAACTGGAAGTTGTGCTCAACCTTGGAGGCGACGGGCGTGATGGCGGGCGACCCGTTGGCGGGTAAAAGCTCCGAATGCTTGCCGTAGCAGATGATAGTGTCGCCCGCGTCGAAGCGCACGAGCATCCGGCGCGAGGGGTAGAACTCCAACACGCCGCCCACATCCGTCGAGAAGTGCGTCTTGCGCTCGCGGTCGAACACGAAGGTAGTCGCGCTGCCCGAGACGACCGGCAGAGGGGTCAGCGTCTCGCTGAAGCTGACGAAGCCGGGGCGCGCCTTGGCGAAGAGGCCGAAGCTCTTCCAGCGCTTGCCGGCCTTCACGCCGAACTGCACCTGCTGCGGGTCGCCGCCCGTCGCGTAGTCCGTCGGCGTCACCGAAGGGAAGATGTTCCCCTCGGCCTCGACCGCGAAGTAGTCGTTCAGGTTGTACGTGACGCGCGCGCCGACGCCGGGCGCGTGCTCGGTGCCGCCGAAGCCGGGCAGGTTGATGGAGAGCGAAGAGTACTGGACGCCGATCTCGAACTTCGGCACGTCCATCTCCTGCGCGCGCGCGCTTTGGTTGAAGAGGAGCAGGACGAGCACGAGCGCGTTGAACGTGAAGAGGGCACGGGTTTTCATCGCGGGTGTTTCTCCTTTTGTTCTTTGGCGGCCGTCGGGTTCGCACACGACGGCCCGCAGGCGGCGCGCCTCAAGGGGAGTTGAGGCGGCGCGTCTGTGTCAGTGGGCCTTGGTCGGGAGGCTGTCGGCTGCTACTTCTGCTGTCCGGGGAAAAGGTGTTCGACGCCGTCGGCCGAGCCGATGACGACGCGCGCGCGGCGCACGCGTTTGGGCTGCGGCGCTTCCTGCGCGGACGGCGCGCCGTACTCCGTCTGCGTGTTGCGCTTCCTGAAGCGGAGCGCGGCGTCGTCGGCCTTCTGCGTCAAAGACTTGTCAGAGTTCGCGGCGGGCGGCGGCGTCGGTTGTTCGAAGAGGTCTGCTACGTGGTAGTCGGGGTCGTGCAGTACCCAGAGGTTCCAGTTGCCGCCCGTGCCGACGACGGGCAGGCTCGACTCCCACTCGTACTTGTCGCCGCCCCACTCGAACGCGACGACGTTGTTGCGCACGGCGCCGACCTTCCGGAACTGATGGCCGGGTTGCTCGACGAGCGAGAAGACGAAGCGGCCGCGGTCGCCCAGAGAGAACCAGATGACCGCGCCCGCGCAGCCGCCCGTGCTGCGGTAGACGGTCTCGCCGTTGACCTTCAGTTTGTAGTCGGAGACCTTGAGCTGCACGTCCTCGGGCGAGAAGTCGCGGGGCGCGTCGTTCGCCGCCTGCCGCACGCTCGGGTCTGTGAGCGAGACCTGGATGACATCGACGATCTTCGTCCCCGTCCGCGGGTTCTGGAACACGTCGAGCGCGAAGGTGTCGCCGTCGCGTAGGAACTGCGGCGAGGCGGGGAAGGTCGTGGCGTTGTAGCCCGGGTGCAGGCGCCGGCCCTGGAACGAAGGCCGCGCGCGCAGCTCGCGCAGGTAGTCTTCGCCGAGCGCGCGCACCGTGACCCAGAAGTAACGCGACTCGGCCGCGCGCTCGACCAGCAGCTCGTAGCCGAAGAACATCCCGTTCCGGCTGTCCACGAAGACGCGGTGGAGCAGGTTCGGCTTATCTTCAGATTCGACGAGGTCGCTCGACGCCGCGACGCCCTCGGCCGAAGAGGACTCGGTGCGGATGACGACGAAGGCGCCGCTCTGCATCGGGACGATGAGGCGCGACTTGCCGTCCCGCGTGTCTGTGAAGCTTGTGGGCGTCGAGCCGCCGTCAACGACTGCGCGCGCAGGGGCCGCGAGGCAGAGGAGCAGCAGCGCGACGGCGGAGAGCTTACTTCTCATCGGTGCCACCTCGACTCACGATGCGGAACTTCACCTCGTTGGTGGGCTGGAAGTCGTTCATGTCAACGCGCGTGAAGTAGCCCGCGTGCGCATCCCGACCCGGCGCGGGCTCCTGACGTTGGGGAGTCTTCGCGTCTCTCTCATTCTTATCGTCTCGCCGCGCCGACTCCTCGCGCACGGGCTGACGACGCTCGGCGGCCTGCCCGCCGTCGCGATTCTTCTTCTCGACGTAGACCGTGCGCGTCACGACGCGCTCCTGCACGACCGGCACCTCGACAACGCGCACGGCCGCGGGCGCCGTCGCAGTTTGAGTCGCAGAAGGTTCGACGCGTGGCGTCGTCATGCGTGCGCCGAGGACGT
>CAXTSK010000541.1:0-3942 GCA_964246655.1 uncultured Pyrinomonadaceae bacterium | reverse complement strand
GTCTTCAGCGTCATCTACATCTTCATGCTCGTCTCGCCGATCTCGACGAATCTGTTCGGGTATGACGGGTCGGGGATGCGCGCGGTCGTGCTCTCGCCGGTAAACAGAAAGACGGTGCTGCTGGCGAAGAACGCGGCCGTCACGCTCATCTCGCTGCTGCTCGTCGTGGCGGGCGTCGGCGTCGGCGGGTTCTTCCTCGGCGACCTGACGGCGCGCGTGCTGCTCTTCGCGCTGCTCTCGTTCGTGACGACGGCCGGGCTGCTTGCGCCCTTCGGCAACTGGCTCTCGTTGCAGTTTCCGAAGCGCGTGCAGTTCGGCAAACGCATGAACCGTTCGGGCGTGGCGGGCCTGCTGATGGTGCCGCTCTTCGTCTTGCTGTTGCTGCCTCCGGCGGCCTCGGTCGCGGCGGCGCACTTCGCGAAGAGCCTCGCCGTCAAGTATGTTATACTCGCCGCGTTCGCGCTGCTCTCGGTCGGTCTATACATGCTCGTGCTCCCGCGCCAGGGGCGTCAGCTAGAGCGGCGCGAGCTGGAAATCCTCGAAGCCGTCACCGGCCGCGGCGGCGGCGAGGACGAACAAATCATAGGTTGAAGAAGAGTAGGCAGTAGGCAGATGGCAGTAGGCAGTCGCCCCGCGCTGCGAAGGCTGAAAGATTAAATCCGAGTCTTCCAAGACAAAGTTTTTAACTGCCTACTGCCTACTGCCATCTGCCTACTGAACAAATCCAGTGACGCCGCCCGAGCGAGCGTCCGGGCGGGTGAAGAGAGCCCCGCCCCTACACAAATGGCTCGCAGAAAATACCGGAACCAACGCCACGAGCCCTCACCGGTTCGTTCTTTTCAGGACTACCTGACCACGCCCGCCCCGCAGACCTCGCGCTCGGAGCTGATGACGCTCGTCCGCGGCGGCGAGGACACCTTCCTCGAACTCAAAGTAAAACTGTCGAACCCGGAGCGCATCGCGCAGGGCATCGTCGCGCTCGCCAACACGGGCGGCGGCGTCATCGTCTTCGGCGTCAACGACAACCTGCGCGTCGAGGGCGTGGACGACGCCGACGCCGTCCGCGACGAACTCGTCCGCATCTGCCGCGAGGACGTGCACCCCGCGCTCTTCCCCTTCATCGACATCATCTCGTTCGACAACGGCCTGCGCGTCGTCGCGTTAGACATCGAAGGGAAGCGGCGGCCGTACCGCACGTCAGACGGGCGCTACTTCCTCCGCCTCGGCGCCGAGAAGCGCGAGGCGACGCGCGAGGAGTTGTCGGCGCTGTTGGACGAGACGCGGCCGCTCGCTTACGAGAACGTCGGCGCGCTCGGCGCGGAGGTCGAGGACATAGACGAGGCGCACCTCTGGAGCTTCGTGCGCGAGTTCGAGCCGGACGCCTACTCGACGGGCTCGAAGGCGGGCGCGGCCTACCCGACGGCGGAAGTTTTGGAGCGAGACCTTCTGCTCGCCGTGCCTGCCGCGGCGGGGTCTTTGACGGAGCGCGTGGCGCCGACGGTGGCGGGGCTCCTCCTCTTCGGGCGCGACGAGCGCGTGGCAAAACTCCTCCCGCGTTCGACCGTCGTGTGCGCGCGCTACGCGGGCGCCGACACGCAGGCTCCGAAGGTCGAGTCAATCGAGCTGGCCGGGAATCTTCACACGCTCTTCGAGTCGGCCGTGCGCTTCGTCGAGCGCTACTGCGACCTCTGGGAGAAGCGGCCGCGGCAGACGCGGACGGGCGAGCCGGCCGAGTCGCCCGTCGTGCCGCGCGCGAACTACCATCGCGGGGCGCTGACGGAAGCCCTGGCGAACGCGCTCGTCCACCGAGACCTCGCGCTCCCCGGCGTGACGACGCGCGTCAACGTCTTCGACAACTCAATCGAAATCACCAACCCGCGGCGCACGGCCGGCTTCGCGCCCGCCGCCCAGCGCGCCATCCGCTACGGCATCCCGCAGCGGCTCAACCCGCAGACGGCCTCCGTCTTCCGGAGTCCCGCCTACGGCCTGCGCCTCCAGGCGGGCGGCCTGCCCATGCTCCTGCGCGAGTCGCGCCTCTTCTCGGGGCGCAAGACGGACGTGCACGCCGTCAACGACGAGTTCCGCGTCCGCCTCTACGGGGCTTGAAGCATCATCTGCTCAAGTGAATCATCAAGGGGTAGCTACTTCCACACGCATGTCATCAACCATCTCCCCGTTCTACCCGCCCGGGCCGAAGGGCAGGTTCTTCGGCGCCGGTCTGCACCACGCCAGCCAGCGCGACCCGCTCGGCTTCATGGAACGTCTGGCGCGTGAGTACGGCGACATCGTCCACTTCCGCATCGGGCCGCGGCACGTCTACTTGCTCAACCATCCGGAGCACGTCAAGGGCGTGCTCACGACGCACTACGCCAACTTCCTCAAGGGGCGCGGCATCGTCCGCCGCGGTAACTTCGTCGGCGAGGGACTCCTGACGAGTGAGGGCGATCTCCACCGACGCCAGCGCCGCCTGACTCAGCCCGCGTTCCACCACAGGCGCTTCGAAGGCTACGGGGCGACGATGACGAAGGTCGCGGCCGAAGCGGCGGCCGCGTGGCGCGCGGGCGAAAGGCTCGACGTGCTGGACTCGATGTGGCGGATCACGCTCCCCATCTCCACCCGAACGCTTTTCGGGACGCACATGGACGCGGAGCACGCGCGAGTCATCGACGCGTTCCGGACGGTGCTCGGCGGCTTCAGGTCGTTCAGGCCCCCGGCCGCACGCCTCGCCAACCGCCTGTCGCCGCTCCGCCTGCGCCGCTTACTGCGGGCGCAGAGGACGTTGGAGACGTTGGTCACACGGATCATCGCGGAGCGGCGGCGGACGGGAACCGACACGGGCGACCTTCTGTCCCTGCTGCTGTCGAGAGACGGCGACGAGGGCGAGCAGTTCACGAGCGACCGGCAGATACGCGACGAGGCCGTCGCGCTTTTTATCGGCGGCTTTGAGAACGTCGCCACCGCGCTGACGTGGACGTGGTACCTGCTCGCGCAGCACCCGGAGGTCGAGGCGAGGCTGCACGCGGAGCTGGACGAAGTGCTCGGCGGGAGGCTGCCGGGCGCGGAAGACCTCCCGCGGCTCGCCTACACGCGCATGGTCTTCGAGGAGGCGATGCGCGTCTACCCGCCGGTGCCGCGGCTGGTGCGGACGGCTCGGCGAGATTACGAGGTCGGCGGCTACACCGTCCCGGCCGGCTCTCTCGTCGTCGTCAGCCAGTACCTCGTGCACCGCGACCCGCGCTTCTTCCCAGACCCTTTGCGCTTCGACCCCGAACGCTTCACGCCGGAGGCGAAGCGCGAGCGCCACCCTTACGCTTACTTCCCCTTCGGCGGCGGGCCGCGCCGCTGCATCGGCGACGGCTTCGCGTACATGGAGGGCGTGCTGGTGCTGGCGGCGCTCGCCTCGCGCTGGCGGTTCCGGCTCGACCCGCGCGACCGCGTCGAGCTATTTGCCACGCACTTCCTGCACCCCAAGGGGCCTTTGATGATGACGGCCGAGAGGCGGGCCGCGCAGCTTACCGAGAGGTCAGCGCGCGAGGACGCGGCTTAGCGGGCGTATGAGGCGCGCGAGGCGCGGGTGTCGTTGGAGGCGGTTGCTGAGCCGCACGGCGGCCGAGTTCTCGGCCTTGCGCCGCGCCGCTTCGAGGTGCGCGTCCAGACGTTCGAGGTAGCCGGCCGCCGCGGGGCCTTCGGCCCGCGGGTCAAAGGCGGCCTTCGTCTCTTCGTATTCCGCCACGACCTCTTCGCACAACTCCAGCACGGCCTGCATGGCCGCCGCCTGCCCCGCGCGCGCGCGCACGAACTCGGTCGCACGGGCCGCGTCCTCGGGGTCGTAGCGTCCGAGCTCCTTCTCGGCGCGCGCGGCCAACTCCTCCGGCGCGAGCGGGCCGTCCATCACGCGGACTCCGAAGTTAAGCGGGAGCAGCCGCTCGACCTCTTCGGCGC
>CAXTSK010000540.1:0-3946 GCA_964246655.1 uncultured Pyrinomonadaceae bacterium | reverse complement strand
CACCTCCGCCGCCCCAACCGCTCGAACTGCTCCGCCCGCCGCGCGCCAAGCCGCTTATCGCGTTCGCTACGAGGATGGAGGTGAGCCAGCCGCCACCGCCGCCGCCCCAGCCGCCACGCCCGCCGCGGCCGCCGCGTCCTTTGCCGGCCAGCGAGAGCAGGATGATGATGACGACGACGATCAGACAGCAGGCGCCAAGGCCGATGGTACTCCCCTCCCGCGCGCGCGTCGGGCTCGTGCGCCGCACGGGCGCGCGGTATGCATAGCTCTGGTCGATGCCTTCGAGCTGGAAGCCGCGCTTTTCGGCCAGCGTCGCTATCGCGGCCTGCACGAAGTCGCCGACGCCTTTGCTGTAGTTGCCCTGCCGGAACTGCGGCACGAGTCGCTGGCGCGCGATCTCGCCCGCGAGCGTGTCCGGCATGTCGCCTTCCAGGTGGCGGCTGACCTGCACCTGCCACTTGCGGTCATTGACGGCGACGACCAGCAGCAGCCCGTTCTTCTCACCTTCCTTCGACCCGATGCCCCAGCCGCGCGCCAGCGCGAGCGAATAATCGAAGATGTCCCGGTCGCCCGTCGTCGGCACTGTAACGACGGCGAACTCAATGTCCGCGCGCTCCTTCAGGCGGTTGAGGATGGTCGCCAGACGCTCCTTCGTCCCCGCGTCGATGACGCCCGCCTCGTCTGTGACGTACTTGTAGAAACCTTCGGGTTGCGCAAGCGGCGCCTCCGTGTACGCGCGCGCGTTCTGCCCCCGCGCCGCCCCCGCGAACGTTAAAAGCCACGCCAGCGCCAGACACGCCGCGAGCGGAGTCAAAAACCTGTTTCCCTTCGATTTCACCTTAATCATTAACGTCGAACGGTATTACGAAAATCTCATCCTCTTGTTTTTTAACTGTACGCCGTTCAGCCCTCAATTAAGAGGTGCAGCAGGTAGAAGAGCGCGACGCCGGCGAAGACGACGAGCGAGACCAAGGGGTTTCTGTGCTCCATGTGGTTGACTTCGGGGATGAGGTCGCTCGCCGCCACGTACAGCGTCACGCCGGCCGAGAAAGGAAGCGCGTAGGCCACGGCCTCCGCCACGCGCGCCTGCAAGAGGGCCACGGTCAAAACCCCCGCCAGCGTCGCCCCGCCGATGATGAGCGTCGCCGTCACAGCCCTTCGCGCCGAACGACCCGACGCCAGAATGATCGATGCGGCCGTAAACCCTTCAGGCACTTTATGTAACAGCACGGCCACGAAGACCAGAAGCCCGACCTTCCTGTCCACCACGAAGGCCGAAGCAACCGACGCCCCGTCGAAAAACGTGTGAATCGAGAGCCCACCGATGGCCGTGTAGGCCGCCGAGGTGCGCACGACCGCCTCCGGGTGCGTCTCCTCGCCGAAATGAAAATGGGGCGCAATCGTGTGTTCGAAAAAATGGATGAGCAGATATCCGGCCAGAAGGAGCGTCATCGCTCCCAGCACGCCGTGCCCTAGTTCCTTATCTCCGGCCCCGCTTTTTCCCCACAAAACGACCACTTCCGGGACGATTTCGATGAAAATCGCCGCCAGCATGAAGCCTGCGCCGAGCGCAACGAGATAGCTGAGGAAGTGCCGGCTGCGCTGAAAAGTGCCGGGACGGGCCAGCAGAAGCCCGCCCCCTACGTTGGCCAGCGCCACGAGGCTGCCGAAGAAGAGAAGTTCGCCGAAGCCCATCCGAAGATTCGAGACCGCCGAGAGCGCCTGTCCTTAATATTTATATGAAGCGTGCGCGTAATTCTAAGTCGCTTTTTCTCAGCAATTTCGCCGTTTTGCCTGTATAGGGTGAAAGGGCGATTTGGAAATTCTGACAAGCGTCGTGAAATGTCCTGAAAACAAGCGATTCTCGCATTCTGAATTACGCGCACGCTTCATTTATATCGTTGCTGGCAATATACAGGATACGGGACGGGTTGGCTACGGGACAGCTTAAAGACGACTACACCAAATCGTGCTTAAAAATTTGGTTTTGACCGTGTTTTTGCTCTTGACAGGTGCTTAAGCAGAAGCGTACTATGCGCCACAGGTGGTCAAAAGTGGCTGAAAGTGGGCTACAGTGAGCAGCTTGCCGCCGATGCTTAGAGTTTCACTTTAAGGTTTAAGCAATGTCAGTCCCCAACCGCCGCCGGGAACCCAAATGTTGCGAGGAAATTACACGGCGCGGATTGATGAAAAGGGGCGACTCAAAATCCCGACGGCTTTCAGGCGCTACATTGAGGAGAAATATACCACCCAGGAAGTATACGTTACCAGCCTGAACGGCGACTGTGTACGGATTTACCCCTTACCCGAATGGGAGTCCATCGAGCAGCGTCTGGCGCTCCTACCGTCGATGGACCCGGCGCGAAGAAAGTTCCTTGACAGAACAAACTACTACGGCCAGCAGGCGACGATTGACAATCAGGGGCGCGTGCTCGTCCACCCTTTGCTGAGGAAGGCTTCGGGGGTCGTCGGCGACGTGGCCGTGCTGGGATATTTGACTTACCTGGAAGTTTGGGAACTGGAGCGCTTCGAGCAGAGGCTTCTCTCCGACCCCTACACGGAAGAGGACGAGGCCGCGATAGCGCGACTGGGAATCTGAAAGGCCGCGGAAGAGTGGAAAGTGTTGAGCGATAAGGCAAAAGTAAGGTTTCGAGAGTCCAAACTCGACCGCCCGTCACTCGACACACAACATTCCAAGCGACTTTTCAAGACCACGGGGCGGTGGTAATGGCTGCGTCAGGAGGGGGGCCTGAAGCGCCCCATCGCCCCGTGTTGCTCTTTGAAGCGGTGGAACTGCTTGACCCCACGCGCGGGGGGCTGTTCGTGGACGCTACGCTCGGTCTTGGCGGGCACAGCGAAGCAATCCTCACGGCCTCGCCCGACACGCGCGTACTCGGGATTGACCGCGACCGTGAGGCAATCCGACTCGCCTCCGAACGTCTGGCGCGTTTCGGCACGCGCTTCCGCGCCGTCCACGCCAATTTCCGCGACATCAAGCGGATTCTGGCCGAGGTGGGTGAAACGGAAGCGAGCGGAATCATCGCAGACCTCGGCGTCTCCTCGCTCCAGTTCGATACGCCGGAGCGGGGCTTCAGCTTCCGGCATGACGCGCCGCTCGACATGCGGATGGACGCGTCGGGCGACGAAGAGACGGCCGCCGAACTCCTCGAACGTCTGCCGGAAGAGGAGATCGCGCGCGTCATCTACGAGTACGGCGAGGAGCGCAAGTCGCGGCGTATCGCGCGCTGGATAGTCGAGCGGCGCGAGCGCGGCGAGCCCATAAAGACGACGGGCGAGTTGGCGGCGCTGGTCGCGCGGGCGGTCGGGTACAAGCGCGGCGACCGTGTTCACCCGGCGACTCGGACGTTCCAGGCGCTACGCATCGCCGTCAACGGCGAGTTGGAAGGGCTCGGCGAGTTTGTCGAGACGGCGGTTGATCTTTTACAGGCGCGGGGGCGATTGGCCGTTATCACCTTCCACTCTTTGGAAGACCGCGTCGTGAAGCACGCGCTCCGCAGGCTCTCGGGGCACTGCGAGTGCGGACGGCGCGTGCCCGTCTGCGTGTGTGGCGCGCGGCGCGCGGTCGAAGTCTTGACGAGGCGCCCCGTAGTTCCGTCCGAGCAAGAGTTGGAAGAGAACCCCCGCGCGCGGAGTGCCAAGCTGCGCGCCTGCTCGAAGCTGTAGAGGGCGCCGGGGAAGAGCCGCCGAAGGCCGCGAGACCTCACGCCCTGCCCGACGATTCACGAAGCAATTGACCCGAGCCAGAGGCCCGATAACCGATGAGAAGAGTGCCCCAGCAGTACCCCAATCCCCACGTGCGCCGTCAGCGTGACCCGCGCGCCGCGAGGCGCCAGGCCATTCTGCTCGCGGGCTGTTTGGTTCTGGCGTGCGGCTTCCTCTACGCCGTGCGCCAGCAGATTCTGGCCGTCGATTACGGCTACAGGAC